>CBFDBN010000157.1:0-8107 GCA_965603055.1 uncultured bacterium
TTGTTCAAATTTTCCCCATCTCTTTTCGAGAGTGGTAAATTCGTAGTGAGAAGACAGCATAAAACCCATTGAAATTAGGGTAATTAAGAGAATTGGTGGTAAATATTTTAGTTTGTTAGAACCATTAATACCAACTGCTTGCTCCTTGTTACAAGCAGTAATGCACTCAGTGCACATTACACAATCTGGATGATCGACCTTTTCGAAATCTTCTACTTTTATGTCCTGGGGACAGGCAGTAGTACAAAGTCCACACTGTGTACAGGCCTTCTGATTTACCGTGATTCGCATGATAGGCAGGAAAAGCGATTTGAACAGACCAGCTTCGATGAGAAATCCCATGATTGTGAATCCACCGATCAGCCAGATGATGGATAAATTAACACCAACCAGTTTTAAAGCGAAATAAATGACACTAACAATTACTGCGCCCCAAATATTGACAAAAATGTTACTCGCCGCGCCCAGAAAGCAAAAATAGCGGCACCAAAACTGTTTGACGAAAATTGCACCGATGAAAGTGACCAGTACCGCGCTCAAAGACCACAGTACTACGGTGTCATGACCAAACCCGGTGCCTGCCCCAAAATACGGGTCGAACTTGCGACAGAACAACTCGCTCGATGTTATAGTAAAATAAACGACCAAAAACAGCAGCAGATATTTAGCAGATCTTAAAAGTCGATCGGCTAATTTGGGAAGTGAAAATTGCAGCTTAAATTTCTTCCCTATTCTGCCAAACCATTCAGTTAAAAAACCGACGGGACAGATAAAGCTGCAAAACAGTTTACCAATTGCCAGTGCACCGATAAACAAAGCGAACGCCATAAATACCGCGACATCGCTCATGTTACACGGCATGGTTCCCTGGTTTATTTTAGTTCCAAACGCCAGAACTCCACCCATGGGGCAATAGGTTTCCAGATCAGTTCCGTTAACGATGACCCACAAAACCAGAACGAGAATCAATCCTTGAAACAATAGTCGAATTTTGCTGTTCATATTTTTCCTTATTTATTCTTTCAGCTGACCTGGAACCAGAACCAAAAGTTATAGGATTGGCGAATTAACCTCTCTTTAGTTAGAATAATTTTGGATCTTTTAAAAGTCCTGCCTTCAACATATACATACTCCAGGCGAAGGAGTCGCTCAAAAGAGACCTGTTATTGATTTTTTAATTTCTTTTTTAATTCTTCTATAAATCATAAATAAAAAAAGCAAGAAAATTTTTTCAAGATGACAATAATTGGTTTGAATGGATTCAGATATTGGGTGAATAGGTAATTGGATAACTGGACTACAGGGCAATTGGAATGTTTGAATGTTAAATCGTTGAGTCGTTTTATTGAAAAAAAAATAAATACTTATTTCCCAGGTACCTACTTCTCCAATTCCCCAAATACCCGGGATTGACAATTACATTATACAAAATTACCCCAATTACCCAATTACCCAATTACCCAAATTACACAATTACCTACTCATCGCTCATCATTCATCAACTAAGAATTAGCCCTGATTTTAAATACAACTCCTTTTGGGTCCGGACAGCAGAGCAGGTCGGTCTCTTTAATCCAGTCGTCATCCGGCAGCTCATCCTCATGCTGTTTGCTGATCAAAAACGGGATTAAGCTTTGCAGCGCAAACATGCAGGTTCCTTTTTTACCGGGAATGACAATTTTTCCCTGTCCCACGACTTCGAACACATCGCCAGGTTTCAGATTGGCGCCACAGCGCTCTTTTATTTCAGCGACTTCAACAGTTAGGTTTTTCATTATTTTTTCCTCCATTTTTTGTTTAACTGTTCAGCAATATGATTAGTTAAAGCGCAAGGCACTTCCAAAGTGCGTATCAATTCAGACGTTGATAAACCATCAAATCTTTTCATAAATGGTTATTGCTATAACTTAACACAAAATTGTCAAGATAGCAAGCGAAAAATCTTTCCTGCTTAAAATGCTGTTAATCTAATAAAATTGGAACTTAATGACACCAAATTATTATAAGACTAAACAGTTTTGATTAATCAATTTTAAAAACTTTTCTATTGATTTTTAACTGTTAAAAACTTATATTTAACAACTTGGTTTATAAAAAAGGAATATCGAATGATCAGCCTAATTAATTTTTTAGCAGATGCATATATAATCATTATCATAATTCGGGCAGTGCTGTCCTGGGTTCAACATAATCCTTACCAACCTCTAATTAAAGTTGTATATGATGTAACAGAGCCACCTTTGCGTTTGATCCGCCAATATGTGCCTAATTTTGGCGGGCTGGATATTTCACCAGTGATATTGATTTTCGCAGTTTATTTCATAGAAAAAATCTTAATTAGAATTTTTTCATAATTGTCGAACAGTAGCGGAGGAAATCAGGTTGAAGTTAACTCCATTAGACATAAAAAAACAGGTTTTTAAAAAGATTTTAAGAGGATACGATCCGATTGAGATCGAAACCTTTTTAGAAATGGTTGCCGAAGAGTTTGAGGTTATAATCAAAGAGCGGAATGATCTGTCCGATGAAGTTTTAAAGCTGAAAACTCAACTTCGAGATTACCAGGAAGTTGAAAAAACCTTCAAAGAATCTCTTATGAATGCCCAGCAAACAATAAATCAGTCGAGAGAGAACTCTAAACGTGAATCGGATTTGATTATTAAAGAGGCAGAAGTTCGAGCTGAAAAGATCATCGAAAATGCCAAAATGCAATTAATCGAAATGAAGAACGAACTGATGGTCATAAAGGCTCAAAAAGACTCTTTCGCCAAGCGGCTGCGACATCTGCTGGAATCTCAGTTAGAACTTCTCGGGGTTCTGGAAATTGACGATCTTGGCTTCGGTGAAACAAAATCATCGACACGGGCAAAAGACACGAAATATCAAAGTCGAGAGCACTCGCCAACTCAGTCGGAAGCTGGTGCAAAAAAAAAAGTTGACAATTTAGCAACAGGGGATAATAGAAAAAGTGTAAAAATATCGGATCAATTTATTTTCTAATTTTAAATAACAAAGGGGGTGGGATAAAAGAATCTGAACAATTCAAAAATATTTCTATTAATAAATAGAAAGTTATAAAATTAAGATGGGTGGCATATTTTATTCCACCCCCTAAACATGAAAAACAGAATGTGGGAGAGCAGCTATGAGATCAAGACATCTAATTCTGTATTTTTTAATCGGTTCTTTATTAATTAGCTTCGGTTGTGCAAAGAGAATTCTGATTAACTATGATGAAATAAAGCCAAACGCCCTGGTGAAAATACACACCTTTTCAGGACAAACCTGTGATGGAGTGATTCAAGAAAAACAGATCGATCATCTCCGTTTAAAAGTAAACCGAAATGATAATCACCTGAAAACAATAAAACGCGAGGAAATTGCCAGCATTACCGGTCGCGAATTTGTTTATGATGGCATGGGCGAGATTATTTCTGAGTGGGAAATCCAGGAAAACCAGGGAAACAAAAATTTCCTTCTTTACACTATTGGCGGTGCCGGTTTAAGTTTTGGAGCAAGTTTTTTTATTGGCTCGCTAATTCATCGTAGCCTGGATGATGCTGGAAATGGCGGCAAAATATTATGGGGAACGACCGCATTGGGAACCGCTGCTGGTACTTACCTGTTCGCAAAGACCGGGAAAAAAAGGGATCGCTATTTTTCTATCGAACAGATTCGAGAGGAAC
The DNA here is from genome assembly GCA_965603055.1 of uncultured bacterium. Lineage (GTDB taxonomy): Bacteria > Zhuqueibacterota > Zhuqueibacteria > Thermofontimicrobiales > Thermofontimicrobiaceae > CBFDBN01. The sequence continues at coordinate 3,687 of CBFDBN010000157.1, forward strand.
GTTTTAAAGCAGCCAGGAACCAAATCGATGATCAAAAGAAAAAACGTGGTTCTATTCAGCAACAGTTAGAAAAAGAAAAAGCTGAGCGAGAAAAACAGCAACAGCAATTAAAACTATTACAAGAAAAAATCAAAACTAAAAAGAAAAAGTAGCAACTAAGGTTGACGAGGTGTTATTTTGTCGGAATTAAGAAAGAACATTGAACAGACCGTTAGTTTTTTGAGGACGAGAACCGAGGCGAAGCCGGGCATTGGAATTATACTTGGTACCGGTCTTGGGGCGTTAGTTGAAGATATAGATATCGAAATTTCAATTCCTTATGGTGAAATTCCCAATTTCGCCATTTCCACTGTCGAATTTCATGAAGGCAAGCTAATTTTCGGAAGGCTGTGCAATAAAGCCATCGTTGCCATGCAGGGACGGTTTCATTATTATGAAGGCTATTCCATGCAGCAGATTACCTTCCCGGTGCGGGTGATGAAGTTTTTGGGAGTTCACACTTTACTGGTTTCAAATGCCTGCGGCGGTATCAATGCCGATATGAAGCCAGGGGATATTATGTTGATCACAGATCATATCAACATGTTGGGAGATAATCCGCTCATTGGCGAGAATGATGATACATTGGGTCCCCGGTTTCCTGATATGTCTGAACCGTATTCGAGGGAGCTCATTCAATTGACTGAAGAGAACGCTCGACAGGAAAATTTAACAGTCAAAAAGGGAGTTTATGCTGCCCTGACTGGACCTAACCTGGAAACAGCAGCAGAATATCGATTTTTAAGAACCATCGGCGCTGATGTGGTCGGAATGTCTACCATTCCAGAAGATATCGTCGCAATTCATAGCGGGATGAGGGTACTGGGTTTTTCAGTAATCACAGATGCCTGTGTCCCGGAAGAGCTGAAACCCGCCAATATTCCAGAGATTATAAAAACAGCAAAGGAAGCGGAGCCCAAGCTGACGTTGTTGATTAAAAAGGTAGTTGAAAAATTGTAGCTGGATGCTTGATACTGGATATTGGATACTGGATGCTTGATGCAGGATACTTGATTTTTGATACTGGATTATGTATCAGCAATCGAGTATCCAGTTTTAATCTCGTAGGGAGGAGATTTTTAATACGATGTTCAAAGAATTTAGTGGTCAATTTAGCCAACAAAAAGTTGAGCAGGAAATACTGAAATTTTGGGATGAAAACCAGGTTTTCGAAAAGAGTATTGAGACTCGTGATAGAAATAAACATTTCGTTTTTTATGAAGGACCGCCAACCGCCAACGGTGCGCCAGGCATCCATCATGTAATCAGCCGTACCATTAAAGATTTTGTTTGCCGATATAAAACAATGCAGGGCTACCGTGTCGAGCGAAAAGCCGGCTGGGATACCCACGGCTTGCCGGTTGAAATCGAAGTGGAAAAAGAGCTTGGAATTGACGGCAAAGAACAGGTATTAGCTTATGGCGTTGACAAATTTAATCAAAAATGTAAACAGAGTGTATTTCGATATAAAAAAGAGTGGGATGATGTAACCCGGAAAATCGGTTTCTGGGTCGACCTGGAAAATCCCTATATTACTTACGAGAATTCTTATATCGAAAGCGTCTGGTGGATTCTGAAAGAGTTCTGGAAACGAGATTTTATTTATCAAGGTTTCAAAATCCTTCCTTATTGTCCGCGTTGTGAAACTCCCCTCTCCAGCCACGAGGTTGCACAGGGCTATGAAGATGTCGAAGATCCGTCCATTTATGTTAAAATTCGCCTTAAAGCTGAGCCGGATACCTATTTTCTGGTCTGGACAACAACACCCTGGACGCTCATTTCCAATGTTGCTTTAGCATTAAACCCGGAAATGGATTATGTGAAAGTCGCCCACCAGGGACAGAAATTAATTCTGGCGAATCAGCGTATATTGGCGCTTAATGGTAATTTTGAGATTTTGGAGAACTATAAAGGTTCAAATTTGGCTGGTATTGAATATGAGCCGTTATTCTCATTTATCAAACCAGCAAAAAAAGCTTATTACACAATCACTGGTGATTTTGTAACTTCAGAAGAAGGTACCGGCATTGTACATATCGCCCCGGCTTTTGGTGATGATGACTACCAGGCTGGGCAGAAATACGATCTGCCTGTGATCCACCCGGTCGATAAAAGCGGTAAATTTGTGGATGAAATTACACAATTCAAGGGGAAATTCGTTAAGGATGCTGATCCTGAAATTGTAGAAGACCTTACATCACGAGGACTTTTATATCTATCTGAGAAAATAACTCACTCCTATCCCCATTGCTGGCGTTGTGATTCCCCGCTACTCTATTATGCCCGAAATTCCTGGTATATTCGAACCACAGCGATCAAAGATCAATTAATTGAAGCCAATAAGAAAATCGATTGGTATCCCCGGGAAGTCGGTCTCGGTAGATTTGGCGAATGGCTTGAAAACAATGTAGATTGGTCGCTGTCACGCGATCGATTCTGGGGAACGCCGTTGAATATATGGATTTGCGATGCCTGTGAGGAAGTGGAGAGCATTGGCAGTTTGAAGGAATTAAAAGACCGATCTGGTCTCAAAGAAGATATTGATCTGCACAAACCCTACATCGATGAAGTGACTTTCGATTGTACCAAATGCAATGGTGTAATGCGGCGGGTTCCCGAAGTTATCGACTGCTGGTTTGATTCCGGCGCGATGCCGTATGCGCAGTTCCATTATCCGTTCGAGCATAAAGATGATTTCGAAGGGCTATTCCCTGCCGATTTCATCGCCGAAGGAGTCGATCAAACTCGTGGCTGGTTTTATTCCATGCTGGTATTGGGTGTTTTCCTATTTGGAAAATCCAGTTATAAATCCTGTCTCTCCATTGAGTTGATACTGGATAAAGAGGGACAGAAAATGTCAAAATCCCGGGGAAACACGGTCAATCCTTTTGATATTGTTGAAAATTATGGCGCTGATCCACTTCGCTGGTACCTGCTAACAACCAGCCCACCCTGGCTTCCGACTCGATTTGATGAAGAGGGCATTGCAGAAGTTATCCGAAAGTTTTTTGGCACTTTAACGAATGTATATTCATTCTTTACACTTTATGCCAATATCGATGGGTTTACTGGAAAAGAAGCATTGATTCCTATAGAACAACGCCCCCAAATTGATCGATGGATAATTTCAAAATTAAACACATTGATTGCCAATATTGAGAGTAATCTAAGCCGGTTTGAGATCACCAAATCGGCACGGACGATCAGTAATTTTGTGGTGGATGATCTGTCAAACTGGTATATTCGCCGGTGTCGCCGTCGCTTCTGGAAGCCCGGTGAAGCCAATGATGTGAGTGGAATGGGAAAGGATAAACTTGCTGCTTATCAAACACTTTATCATGTATTGTTAACAATTTCCAAAATGATCGCCCCGTTTATTCCATTCTTGTCGGAACAACTATATCAAAATTTAAAAGCTGGAACGAATGAAACACCTGAAAGTGTCCATCTCTGTTTTTATCCCGATCCCGGCAGCAGCGAATATCAATATCGAGATGAACAATTAGAACAGAAAATGGAAATAGTGCTGCAAACGGTTAACATGGGACGCTCATTACGGAATGGAGCATCGATTAAAATCCGGCAGCCACTCAGTGAAATTATTATCTATAATCCGCAGGGACGCCAGGAAAAATTAATTAAAGGAATGGAAAATTTAATTAAAGAGGAGCTTAATGTAAAAAATATTCGTTTCACGTCCGAATATTCGGAGCTGATGATCAAAAAGGCTGAACCGATATACAAAGCAATTGGTCCAAAATTCGGAAAATTAGTGAATAAAGCGGCAGAGAAAATTCGCTCACTCTCTGAAGCAGATATTATCCAACTCGAAAAAGATGGCTATTTCAATTTGGTGGTGGATGCGCAGGAATTTAAAATTACAGAAGATGACATTGAAATTGGAACTGTAAATCGGGATAACTTTGTTGTCGAGCCAGGGGATGATCTAACGGTTGGGCTTAATCTCGTTCTCACAGAGACACTGATCAATGAAGGTATGGCTCGCGATTTTGTCAATCGAGTCCAGAACATGAGAAAGGATGCTGATTTTAGCGTTACTGACAGGATTATAATCCACTACCACGGTTCTGAAGTATTGCAAAAAGCAGTCACCTTTCAAGCAGAATACATTAAAAATGAGACGCTGGCAAACGATTTGATAAATGAAATCGAAGCATCAGTTTATCAAAAAGAATGGAACATTAACGGTGAAAAAATTGTTGTGGGAATTACTAAAATTTAAAACCATCTTCTTATTTTCTAAACAACTGGGGTAAGCAACTATGAAGAAAAGTTAATTGAGGAGAAATCGGCTTATGGAGCAGCTCAATCTTGAACGTTTTAAGAATATAATTTTGGACAAGCATAAAGAAATTTTGGAG
>CBFDBN010000158.1:0-8076 GCA_965603055.1 uncultured bacterium
AAAATTTTTTATTGATCGATTTAAAGTCGGATAAAATAGTACTTGACAAATATTAAAAAAATGTTTATAATAAAAACTTCACATTTAAAAGGTTCATTATTACCCAGCAGGTTGTTTTTTTAATCCCGGTTAAACAAATAGGAGTGCTGATGACCCTTGCCGAGGTGAAAGCAGTATTAGAAGCGGAACTATTGACCAATGATGCAAATGAGTTATCGCTTCAAGTTTGCTCAGCCTGTGCTTCGGATATGATGAGTGATGTGTTGGCTTTTACTCAACCTGAAGCCCTGGTAATTACGGGACTTGCCAGTCAACAGACGCTGCGGACTGTTGAGATCGCTGATGCTGTGGCAGTTGTTTTTGTTCGTGGAAAACGCCCTGCTGCTGACATCATTTCTAACGCAAATGAGAAAAAGATTCCCCTGATGACGACTCAATTCTGCATGCACGATGCTTGTGGTCTATTATTTAACAAGGGATTGTGTGGTGTCACCGAACAGGTAAGAAAGATTATGAGTAAAAATGGCTGCAGATACTAGTTTATTTCAGGAATATTCGATAAAGGGATGGGATTTCACCCGGGCAGGGGAAGCCTCATGTGAGGTGAAAAATACACTGAAACAGATTGGTGTTTCACAGGATGTAATCAGGCGGGTGGCAATCGCCGCTTATGAAGCAGAGATGAATGTGGTGATGTATGCGCGGCAGGGAAAAATGCGATGTGAGATTGACACTACATCAATAAAAATTATCATTGAAGATGAAGGACCTGGCATAAAAGATATTGATCAGGCGATGCAGGAAGGATTTTCAACAGCAACCTCGGAGATGAGAGAGATGGGTTTTGGCGCAGGAATGGGGCTTCCCAACATAAAAAGAAATTCAGATTTCTTTGAAATCAGTTCGGATGTGGGAAGGGGCACTAAATTAGAAATGGTATTCAATCTATAATTGTTCTTCGTACACGAGAAAGAATTTCACCATGCAAAAACAGCGTCATTCCATTCGTTTTATTGAGGAAAAATGTATCGGTTGCGTAACCTGTATCAGAGCCTGTCCAACGAAAGCGATACGGGTTGTTAATGATAAAGCTCGTGTCAATTATGACAGATGTATTGATTGTGGTGAATGTTTTCGGGTTTGTCCTCACGATGCAATTTCTTCTGAAACCACTTCTTATGCTGATCTGGCAGAATTTGACTGCACGATCGCTTTACCGTCACCAGTTTTATACAGTCAGTTTGGTCATGATGTGATGCCCAATCAAATTCTGCTGGCATTGAAGAAAATCGGTTTTGATTATGTTTTTGATGAAGCCTGGGACTGTGAATTGACAACCGAGGCGCTCCAGGAATATTTAGATACAACCGAAGGACCCTTTCCCAAAATTTCGATTACCTGTCCTGTTGTCGTCCGTTTAATTACGATGTTGTATCCTAATTTAGTTAAAAACCTGGTTAAATTGGAAATTCCTCGTGAATCTGCGGCTAAAAAGTTCCGAGAAAAAGCCGCTAAGAGCCGAGAAATACCTGCTGAGAAAATTGCTGTTCTTCATATCACCCCATGCCCGGCAAAGATGATCTCAATTAACCATCCAGTGGGACTGGAAAAATCAAACCTTGATGGTGCCATCCCGATTAGCGATATTTATGGTCGATTATTGGAAGCATTGAAAGGCTTAGAAGAGGATGTCATTCTTCAATTATCCAGTGGTATCGGTATTGCCTGGTCAATCAGTGGCGGAGAAATCATGGGAATTCGCCAGGGAAATTGTTTAGCCGTCTCCGGTGTTCAGGATGTAATCAGGGTGTTAAATGATGTGGAGGCTGGAAGATTAAATGATATCGTCTTTCTTGAGTGTCTAATATGCCCGGATGGCTGTATCGGGGGTTCTTTGACGGTTCAGAATCGCCATCAAGCTCGTCGTAAGGTGCGAAGATTGATCAAAATGTTTGGTGAGCACACACGTGTCAGTCGGGAAATGGTATTACGCTTGTATCGAGAAGGATACTTCAAACTGCAAGAAGAAATTTTGCCAACTCCACTGCCGCCTTTAGACCCTGACCCTGGCAAGGCGATACAAAAATTGAAGCAACGAGATGAAATATTGAAAAAGCTGCCAGGGAAAAATTGCTCTGCCTGTGGTGCCCCGGATTGCCGAACACTGGCAGGGGATGTTGTTTTGGGACAGGCTTCGATAGATGATTGTGTTTTTTTAACGCTTGAGAAATGTAGAGAAAAGGATTGATGCTGGATACTCGAGGCCCGATGCTTGATACTGGATACAATCGTATTTTTAAATCAAGCATTCAACAGCCGGTAGTAACAGGCATCAAGAATCAGTAAATATTAATAGTAGAACAAACTAATTCAAATAAAGTTATCATAAAAACAGCCATGAAGCTAAACCAAATTATTGAAAAACTTGACCTGACAGTCCAAACCCCATCAGCAAATGTGGATGTGGAAGTTACTGGCGGGTACATAAGCGATCTGTTGAGCGATGTGATGGCACATGCGAAAAGGGGAGACATCTGGATTACACTGCAAATCCATCAGAATACAGTTGCAGTAGCGACGCTAAAGGAGTTGGCTGGAATTATTCTTATCAATGGAAAGCAGCCTGCGCCAGAGACAACCAAAAAAGCCGAAGAGGAAGGCGTGCCAATCCTGACCAGTGAGTCCACTGCTTTTGAGCTGATTTGTGATCTGTGTAAAATGGGAATTTCTGGCAGTCGCTAATGCTGAAAATTTATACTGCCGATCTCCATATTCATTCGTGTCTTTCGCCCTGTGGTGATCTGGATATGTCTCCTCGGAAAATTGTCGCTGTTGCAGTTGAAGAAAAATTGGATATTATCGCCATAACCGATCACAATGCCTCTGAAAATATCCCGGCGGCAATAAAAGCTGCCCGGGGTAAACCGTTAACAGTGCTGGCAGGGATGGAAGTCGCATCAGCAGAAGAAGCGCATCTGATTGCACTGTTTGATAATTTTGATTCGATGGGGCGATTTCAGCAAGTTGTTTACGAAAATCTAATGTCATTCGGTATAGATCAACGCACCATTGATGACCAGGTGATTGTTAATGAAAGGGATGAAGTTGAGGGATTTAATGATCACCTGCTGTTTGGGGCGACGGCGTTATCATTTCAGCAATTGGTGGATGAAGTGCATCGATTAAATGGCTTAGCCATCGCATCACATGTCGATCGGGAGAGTTACAGCATCATCGCCCAGTTGGGTTTTATTCCCGATGATTTGCCATTAGATGCACTGGAAATTTCGCCGAATATGAGCAAAAAACAAGCCAGGCTGTTATTTCCTGACGTCAATCGATTTCCGTTGATCAAAAGCTCCGACGCACATTATCCCGGTGATATTGGCAGGCAAAAAACGCAATTTCTAATTCAAGAGCCAACCATGGATGAATTAAAGCTGGCTTTGCTAAATTCCCGGGGACGAAAGGTTCTGGAATAGGAATAATCATTGGAAGATATTTCTTTACATATCCTGGATATTGTTGAGAATGCACTGAAAGCAGGAGCAACTCGTATTGAAATCCATGTGATCGAAGATCTGGAAAATGATCTGCTCAAGCTTCAAATTCTCGACAATGGCAAAGGGATGGATGAAAAAATGGTGCAGGCTGTTACCGATCCCTTTGTGACGACGAGGACCGAGCGGCGAGTCGGTTTAGGTTTGCCACTCCTGGCTGAATCAGCCCGAACAGCAGGTGGGGATATTCGAATAAAATCAGATCCCGGTAAAGTGACGATGATTGAAGCCGATTTTGTTTATAGCAATATCGATCGGAAGCCGCTAGGGGATATGATTCAGACGATGATAATGTTGATTGCAGGCAATCCTGAAATTCATTTTCATTATTATCATAAAAAAAACAATCAGAGTTACTGTATGGATACAGAGGAGCTTCGGAAACACCTGGAGGAGATTCCGATTGATCATCCTGATGTGATCGGTTTCATTAGAAAAGATATGGAAGAGGGATTGAAGGAGTTGGGAGTAATTTTTTATTAATAACCTTATCTATTTTTGAGCAGCTAATTACACGAATTCCATAAATTAAAAACGTTACTTTAAACTGGTTGAGGAAGAAATTGGAACAACTCAATATCTTGGTTATCGACGACGAACGTGGCATTAGAGAAGGCTGCCGCCGAATTTTGGAACTTGAAAACTATCAAGTCCTGACTGCGGAAAATGGAATCCAGGGTTTGGATCTCGCCAGAAATGATCGAGTTGATATGGCATTAATTGATTTGAAAATGCCCGATATGGATGGATTGGAAGTGCTGCACGAAATCAGAAAAATTGATGCCGAAATTATTCCCATAATCATCTCCGGGCATGGCACCATCGAAGCTGCGGTGGAAGCGATGAAGGCTGGTGCTTTTGATTTCGTTACAAAACCTTTCACTCCAGATCAACTACTCAATGTCATAAATAAAGGGCTGGATCAGAAAAAAGAACGTTTAAAAGGTCTCGAGCTCAAAAAAGATCGACGGGAGATGGTCGTCGATGATCTGAACAGCCTTGCCATCGCTGATGAGATCATGGCAAAATATAATTATCGCGATTCAGCCCTCATCGCTATTTTGCAGGATATTCAGAAACAGTTCAATTATCTTCCTCAAAATTTACTGCGTTACGTTGCTTTGAGAATAAATATTCCATTAACCAGGGTTTATGGAATTTCAACTTTTTATAAAGCATTCAGCTTAAAACCCAGGGGACAGCATTTAATCGATGTCTGCCTGGGAACTGCCTGTCACGTTCGCGGCGGGATGAATGTGATGGAAAGATTGGAGCGGGATTTGGGTATCAAAAACGGTGAAACGACTTATGATGAAAAATTTTCACTGAAATCTGTCCGCTGTGTGGGATGCTGTGGTTTAGCGCCGGTCATTGTGATTGATAATGAATTTTATGGCAAGTTGAATCAGGATATGATTCCGAAGATTTTGGCGAGATATTGAGTGGTAATTGGGTAACTGGGTAATTAGGTAATTGGGTAACACGGTCATTGACTAATTTTGTAGTTACTTTATATTACCCAACCTGGTCAAACCAGAACAAAAAAGTAGAAAAATTTTCGCTCACAAAATTAGAACTCACACAAAAATAAAATTTCTTTTTTTTGTGAGCGTTCTATTTTTTGCGTCCAAAAAGTTATTGCTCTTTGTGCAAGAATGTAGCTTTTTAGGTACTGATTACCTAATTACCCAATCGCCCAATTACCTAATATCCCAATTACCCAAATATACAAACAACCAAATTCAAACAGAAGGATAAGGGAATTTGAAACAATATCGTACCCACTGCCTTGTTTGCGCTGGCACTGGATGTGTGTCTAATCATGCTTTTGATATTAAAGATGCCCTGGAAAAGGAAATTGCTCGACAAGGATTAACAGATGAAGTTGCTGTGGTGACGACCGGTTGTAATGGCTTTTGTGAACGCGGTCCTGTGATGGTGGTTCAGCCGGAGAACATTTTTTACCAGCAACTGAAAGAAAAAGATATTCCTTTTCTGGTTGAGGAACATTTTCTGAAGGGACGTCCCGTTCAGAAGCTGATGTATGTTCCGCCTAAAGAAGAGGCTGCAATTCCAATAATGAGCGATATTGAATTCTTTAAGCATCAATTGTTGGTCGTGCTTCGCAATCGCGGCAGGATTGATCCTGAAAAGATCGATGAATATATTGCTTATGACGGCTACCAGGCGATGGCAAAAGCTTTGACTGAGATGACTGCCGAGCAAATCCTTCACGAAGTGAAAATTTCTGGTCTGCGAGGCAGGGGAGGTGCTGGATTTCCAACCGGAATAAAATGGGAGCTCTGTCGGAAGGCGAACGGAAGTCCGAAATATATAATTTGCAATGCTGATGAAGGTGATCCTGGCGCGTTTATGGATCGAAGTATTTTGGAGGCTGATCCACATGCTGTTTTAGAGGGAATGGTTATTGGTGCGAAAGCTATCGGTGCTCATGAAGGGTTCGTCTATGTTCGGGATGAGTACCCACTCGCATTGAGAAGAATTAACCTTGCCATCGAGCATGCGACTGAATATGGACTGTTAGGAGAAGATATTTTAGGGACTGGTTTCAATTTCAAATTAAATGTTGTGCGAGGCGGTGGCGCTTTTGTCTGTGGTGAGGAAACAGCTTTGATTGCTTCCATCGAAGGAGAAGTCGGACGTCCAAGACCTCGACCACCTTATCCAGCCGAGAAGGGTCTCTGGGGGAAGCCCACCAATAATAATAATGTCGAAACCTGGGCCAACGTTCCTCAAATCATTCACCGGGGAGGAAAATGGTTTGCCAGCATGGGTACTGAAGAAAGCAAGGGCACGAAAGTATTTTCATTAGTCGGAAAAGTAAACAATACTGGATTAGTTGAAGTCCCGATGGGAACCTCGCTGCGCACTATTGTTTTTGATATCGGGGGGGGAATCCCAAAAGGTAAAAAATTCAAAGCCGTTCAGAGTGGGGGACCATCGGGTGGATGTGTACCAGAAGAACTGATCGATTTGCCAGTGGATTTTGAAAAGCTGACCGAAGCAGGCGCTATTATGGGATCGGGCGGTTTGATTGTCATGGACGAAGATACCTGCATGGTCGATTTGGCGAAATATTTTGTGGAATTTTTGGAAGAAGAATCCTGCGGCAAATGCACCCCCTGTCGCGAAGGATTGAAACGATTGAAAGAAGTATTGACTTTAATTACACAGGGCAAGGGCGAGGAATATCACTTAGAAATGCTCGACGATATCGCACTGACAATGAAAGAAGCATCGTTATGTCAATTGGGAGCTACAGCTCCAAACCCGGTATTAACGACAATAAAATATTTTCGTGATGAATATGAGGAACATATTCACCAGCGAAAATGTCGCGCCCGTGTTTGTAAAGATTTGATTATTTATCGAATTGTTGCCGAAAAATGTACCGGGTGTCAAAGATGTGTGCGAGCCTGTCCCACTGGTGCGATTACAGGTCCCCGATCGCAGCCACATAATCTGGATATTGAAAAATGTATCAAATGTGGCGCCTGTTATGAAGTCTGTAAATTCGATGCCATTGCTGGGGATGCGATTTATATTGAATAACGAATAGGTGTAAAAAATGACAACATTAACACAGTTGAAGAAATTAGAAAAGTATGTCAATACTTATGGCGAAGATCAGTTAATTGCATCTTCTCTGTCTAAAATAATGAATTATAAGATTCAAAAATATGAGAAGCTATTGAATGAATTAAGAGACGATCTGATTTCGTTTGAAAAAAAATATCAAAAAAAATCAGATGAATTTGATCGTTCCTTCAAGAGCGGAGAATTAGGTGATGATATGGATTTTGTCGAATGGAGTTCGCTGTTTGATATGTATAAAAGAATTCTTGGAAAGAAAAACATGCTGGAATCGATGGAGGAAATTTCTTGATCCGATCTTATCTTGAGAATATACTTTTAAGACTAAGCACAAGCCCCATTATTCAGTCATTTAAAGTTATTAAACAAAGAGAAGGAGATGATGAAGGTTATATCAGAGTTAAAAGCATATTAATCAATGGTGATATTTTTGAATTCAGTGAATATTTGATAATGGAAAAGAATTTATTAATAGTAAAGAGATATAATTTTCATTGGCAAAATCCAGATGGAACATTGATAATGAGATGGGATAATGTGGAACATCATCAAGAAATTGAGACTTTTCCTGATCACGTCCACATTGGGGAAGAAAAAATAACGAACTCAAACCCCATGAATTTTGAAAAAGTTATCAATTTGATTGAGGAAAAGTTAAATCATTTGAATAAAGAAAATTTGTAATCATCATGTTGAACGATTACATTCAGAGGAAATTAGATGATCCCAATAACAATAAACGATCAAAAATTTGAAGTTTCAAAAGACCTTTCTGTACTGGAAGCCGCAAGAGAACAGGGCATCTATATTCCAACACTGTGCTATCACGAAGCATTGGAATCAGTCGGCGCTTGCCGTCTCTGTGTTGTCGAAGTTACAATGAATGGAAGAAGCCGTACCG
>CBFDBN010000159.1:0-8060 GCA_965603055.1 uncultured bacterium
GAGCTTAAAACCAAACAAACCGATCAAAATGTGGAAGGTTTTTTGAACACCATAACAGATGAAAAAAAACGCGGAGATTGTTTTGAACTGCTCAAAATAATGCAAAAAATCACTGGTAAACCGCCCCGAATGTGGTAGTTACCATTACCTCTACGAAAGCGGACGCGAGGGAGACTGGTTCCTGACTGGCTTTTCGCCCCGTAAGCAAAACCTGACCATCTACATTATGGCTGGCTTTGATCGATATGATGAACTGTTGGCAAAGATCGGCAAATACAAAACTGGCAAATCATGTCTGTACATCAAACGACTGGACGATATCGACAAAAATGTACTGGGTGATTTGATCCGTTTTTCAGTTGAATACCTGAAACGCTAATATGGAAACTAATTCCGTCAGCCAAAGAGCTAAATCTCTAAACTCACCCCCACCGACGGCAAAATCCCAATATCGCTGCTGGTGATGATGCGGTTCTCCCAGAAATCGTAAGACGGGCGTTGCGGGATTTTGTAGTTGTAAATATTTTGAATATCGAGATAAACGATCAACGTCCAGTTGCGGAAATTGAAATAACGATCGACTCGAATGTCCAGGTGATGGCCTGGTTGCAATCGTGCTGATTAAGGGGGTGAGATAAAATACATTACCCGTTCCTATTCTGTGACTTAATATTTTAAATGGTTAATTAGTGTCTGTCCGAAAAGGACGGTTTTTGTAACGTAAGCATCCTGCTTGCCACCAAAATATTGAAGTTAAGCTGGTTTATCTCACAAGCTGGAAGCTTATGTTACGTTTTCGGACAGACACTAATTAGTTCTAAAGTAATAATTATTTTAAACATCCAAAGTCTCTAAGACTTTGGATGTTTGACAGATGAAAGTTACAACTTCATTCAAGAAATAAGCAGATCAAAGATGTGATAAGGCATAAAGGTTGAGTAAGAACAAATATTATTGAAAGAAAAACATTTTAACAAACATTGCTCCCACTATTCCTCCCAGAATGGAAAGATAGAGTGAAATTAAGAGTTTTTGTTTTGATTTGATTCCTGTGACGGATCCTTCAAGACTACTAATTTTTTCTCCCAGTGTCCCAATTTTTCCATCAAGTTCTTTTTCTTCAATGGGAATCGCAGGCATAAATATTTCTTTTTTCTATTTCTCCTCATGAAAAATATCAGCCGAAAATATTTTGATTTTCGTCCCCTCTTTCTGCCAGGCATCGGTTGGCAAACCAGCTTTATTACAGGTATGCTCTAAAAAGGTTTCTCGATCCCAGCCATAATCAGTAGCGACTTGCGGCAAAAGCAGCCCGCTGTAACCGCTCCTTTCGATGATGATACCATGTTTGCCAACTTCAATTTCATTAATATCATCAATTTCTCTAATTGGTGTTAATACAGATATTTCAATTTCCAGATCATCGAATTCTTCTTGAGTGACCGGTGGAAAGCGGGGATCACGAAATGCAGCAGCCTGTGCCATTTCAATAATTGTTTCATCTAATGGTTTTAAAGCTTGAATGTAACCAATACAGCCTCGTAACATCCCATTTTTAGTCAAGGTTACGAATGCCCCTCGTTTTTCTTTCAATATTGGAGAATCAGATTCAATTTTGGGATTCTCTTTTTTTGCCAGGGCATTTTCTATGGATTTCCGGGCAGCTTCTATTAGAACTTTCTTATCTTCAGCATTTAAACCGCTTTCGATCCCAACTTTATGTTCTTTTTTTTGTTTTGCTTCTTTATAGATGACAACGGCTCCATATCCAACCACATACCCACCTTTGCTTCGAGTCACATCATTGGAATTAATCTGGTGGACAATTTTAGCTTTATTGGCTCCTAAATTCATCGCGACTAATTCAGCGATGACAATACCGCCGGCGCCACAAGCCATTAAGTCTTTTTTTTGAAAATCCTGACAGAGTTTTGGAGGATTCAGCTCAACGATGGAGCTCAACGTGCGGTTGTCTGTTGCTTTACACTCCTCATAAGAATAGCCATGATATAAATCGCTGCTGGCAACGATTAACACTTTTTTTCCTTTGACTGCTTTGGTAATCGCATCTGCCAGTCGCTTACAATTTTCCCACGATGAATCCCAAAGTACGATGGGAACAATTTTTAAGTTCGGAATAGCAACCTGAAGGAAAGGCAATTGGATCTCCAGTGAATGTTCCTCGCGATGTCCCTCCCAGCTAAATCGGATATTTTCGTCCTGTTCAATAATAGTATTCGCAATTGTTTTTTCAACCGGAACGATGCCTAGCGGGGTTTCATAACCATCTTTATTAAAAACAGATGCTCCCGAGAAAGCCACACTATGACTTGGTGCCAATACAATCACTGCATCAAATCGGTTACCTCTCACCTGTTTATAAGCATTAGCTGCTGTATAACCGGAATAGGCATAACCGGCATGAGGCGAGATCAGTGCTATGATTTCGCCATCGATATCTGCAATTTTAGCGTTTTCGAGGTATTTTAAGATTTCATCACGAAGACCTTCTGGATCTCCTGTGTACCAGGAGCCAGCAACGACTGCTTTTCGAATTTCTTGTTTGTTCATAGCTTTATTTTCAACCTCCTTTTCAGGTTGAGCATTGCAATTAATGAAAAGTAGAATATGAATTAAGCTTAAAAAAGAAACGATTCTGGAAATCATGATTGCATTCCTCAATTCCATATACCCGCTATTTCGTGACCACAAAATTGGCATTTGTTATTTTTAGTGATAGCATTAGTTACAATCTGGTAGCCCATTCTTTGAATAATAATTTTCTTACAACCCGGGCAATAGGTGTTTTCGCCCTCGTGCCCGGGAACATTTCCAATATAAGCAAAATTAATCCCTGTGTCAAGTGCTATTTTTCGGGCTATTTCTAAAGTGTTGATCGGA
Source organism: uncultured bacterium (assembly GCA_965603055.1). Taxonomy (GTDB): domain Bacteria; phylum Zhuqueibacterota; class Zhuqueibacteria; order Thermofontimicrobiales; family Thermofontimicrobiaceae; genus CBFDBN01. Next base: position 2,902 of record CBFDBN010000159.1, read on the forward strand.
GTTCGGGGCAGGTTTTTTAACCGATATATTGGATGGAATCGAGAGAAATGAATCGGCACATCCGGTCCCAATTCTCTTACAATCCATTTGCACATCTGTTGTAACTCTTTGGGATCATCGTTAAGCGTTGGAATGATTAAATAAACAATTTCTGTCCACATCCCCTGTTGTTTCAATAAAACCAGCGTATCCAAAACTGGTTGAAGATGACCGGCGACCATTTCCTGGTAGAATTTTTCGGTAAAGGCTTTTAGATCGATTTTAACTGCATCTAAAACATTACATAAGTCCTTCATTGGTTGGGCTTTGATATAGCCGTTACTGATCATCACACTTTTTACACCATATCGATGTCCTTCTTCGGCACAGTCGTACATGTACTCTGTAAAGATGACTGGTTCTGTGTAAGTATAGGCGATCGATCTACTGTTCGAGTTTTTGGCATATTGTGCAATTGCGCGGGGAGGCATATCGTAACTATCTACCTGATCAGGACGAGCCTGGGAGATTTGCCAATTTTGGCAGAATTTGCAGAGCACATTGCATCCCACGGTGGCAATTGAAAAGGCTAATGTACTCGGTAAGAAATGAAATAATGGTTTTTTTTCAATCGGATCAACATGGGCGCTACATGGGCGTCCATAAACGAGCGTGTAATATGTTCCACCATAATTTTCCCTGACGCCACAATATCCCGTTTCCTGATCATCGATGACACATTCACGGGGACAAAGCACACATTTGATTTTTCGATTCGGTAGTTTTTCATAATAGCGGGCTTCAGTTAAGCTCGATTCCGGGCTTTTATTTTTGATATTCCGGTTTCCGATTTTATTTAGTGGCAACATTAAGGAACAAGCTCCACAAAATTGTGCTGTCTCTTTAATAAATTGCCGTCGCGATTTTACACCATACGTTTTCATGAGTTAAACCCGAATGATATGGATTTTATTTAAATCATTACAGCCAAGGCGATGTTGATCGTCTGCGGCTGTTGCTATATAAGTTGGCTCTCTTCCAGCCTGTTTTAATGTCGGGAGTCCATTCTCTTTTCGCTTCTGTTCAATAATGTTCCAGCCAATTGAATCGATGGCTACTGGATCAAATCCAACAATAAGTCCATTGTAATTCCACGCCCACTGTGGCATAAAGGGCGGTCCACCTTCATATTGAGCAGTTAGCGCATCTGTAATCGTGATCCTTACTTTTGATCGGATTTCTGAAAGCATGTTGACATCAGCGATGTAAGGATCTCCAAAATTATCATGGTATTTATTTGGATTATGAATGGCACCAAAAAAATTCTTCAACGCATTGGTCATGCCGACGATGCCATGATCCTTCAAAATTGGAACGTTAATAATAGCAGTACATTGATGGACTAAAATATTACTCAGATGACTCCCAACTTCACCATGTTCATAAATATTAGCGGTATATCCAAACTGATCGTTGCCGTAACATTTAAGTCCATTTCTGTTGGTTTTGATCTGGTAGCCGGCTTTTTCCAGGTCACGATTGGCACGATCCCATATTATGATATTTCGATCTAATACACCAGCACTTCTTAATCCCTCGATAATTGCTTCAACTAATTCTTTATGAGTGGAGATACCTTTTCCTGCCAGGCAGTTGATTTTAATGCCAACTATATCATCTTTTTTAAACAACTGTTGCCATGCCTGCCCAGCTTTGCTTACTCGAAGTAAATTTTCCATTGCCCGTTCGAGCAATTTATTTACCTGATCCCCGGCGATTTTAGTATGTCTATCCCGAATAAGCTCACTTTGAGCGATTACAATTGGCGAATGATTATTCTTTCCACTTAACTGATTTTCCGTATTACCCTGGCAGCCAGAATTTGCACCAAAATAAAATGCTGCCCCGGCTTTGATACTGGTTTGAATGAAATCACGCCGCTTAATTCGATTTACTTTTTTCATGTTAATTTTTAGTAATTCCTCACAAGGAGAAGCAGAGGAAACAGAGTTAAAACGGAGTTTTAATACCTCAAAAAAAATCTCCGCGAGTCTCCGTTAACTCTGTTGCTCCTTGTAAAATTTTTGTTTATTTTTTTCCACAGACTTTGAAATTCCGATAAAGTAAATTATTCACTACTCACCACTCACAAATAACCATTACCATTCACCACCATATTATATCAAATTTAAAAGTAACTGTCAAGAAAAATTTTCAACTATTAAAAATTTTGAAATCCGCAATTGTTGTATAATGAAAGTATTATAAAAATTAGCTTATGGAATAATGAGTATTAAGGTGTAACCTGTGAAAGGAAATAATTATGAACAAACGTTTTTACCAAAAAATTTTACTTGCTTTGCTCATTTTTTTATTAAATTTTCAAATTCAGGCACAGGATTGGTCACAAGAGATCCCGGTATGTTTGAATGGATTATCTGCTGATTTGGATATTGATCCCACAACTGGAGACCTGCATGTGGTCTCTGTGCTTAATGGCACCGGAGCTCAGTATATAAAAATGGATAATTCAGGAAACATTCTTATCAAAGAAACGATTCCCGGTACAGAAGATGAAGAGGGCGGAATTACCTATGGTCCTTCGATCTCCGTCGATTCACAGGGAAGACCTCATGTCACATTTCGCATACCAGGAGGAGGTTACTATTATTCATCTTACTATACTTATAAAACTGCAACTGGTTGGGTTTCCAGAATTCCGCTTACCATTGATCAATATCGAGGATGGGTTGTCAGAGTCGATGTTGATTCATCGGGACGTGCTCACATTGGACGAGGTTCTGCAAGCGGTGATGATCCTGAGCCAATGATAGGGCCGGTTAAATATTTCAAATTTAATACACAGCAACTTGAAAAAGAGCAAGATGGATTCACACGATATCGATGCGATGATCGGCTTGAAATTGATGCAAGTTATGGCAATCATGTCCATCTAATTTTAGGATGTCCCGATTACCCGCCAGCCGGCGGGCCGGTATGGCATTGGCGATCATTTGATGGCGGTGCCCATTGGGAAGGTAAAGAGATTCATCATGTACAGGCAAAAGGAGCAAACGGATCCCCGGATTTATTTGTCGATGCTTCAGGTTATGTACACATTATCTATGGTTCAGAAATTGATGGCACAGTCGGCGATGTTCCGTCGGTGCGTTACTCTCGTTTTACCCCGGCTGGTAACAATGTGCGGGATGTTGCTATAACGGTTGGCGGAGAAATTCTGGAGAGATATGATACCCCCCAGGGAATTGGCTCGGTTGCTGCCAGTGAGGATGGTAAAATCGTTATGGTCGCTTATTCGGAAGATTTTGGCAAGCGATTGTTTGTTCGAAGATCCAACGATGGGGGGGCAACGTGGGGTGATCGCGTGAAAATTGCTGATCAAAGTGTTGGTGACTTAGGACGGAATCGTCATACTATCCGTGCCTATCGAAGCAATTTTTATATTATTTATCCCAGTCCCAATGGAATTAAGCTGAAATATATGAAGTTAACGGTGAATCAAAACCCGGTGGCAAATGCGGGAGGACCCTACCAGGCGAACGAAGGTTCAACCGTCACATTTGATGCATCTGCATCTTATGATCCTGATGGAACAATCACCCAATATCAATGGGATTTTCAAAACGATGGTATATATGACCGAACCACAACAACAGCCACAACAAGCTACGCTTATACAGATGATTTTAACGGTCAAGTAAAACTTCAAGTGACAGATAATGAATCTGCAACTGCCACAGACGTTAAAGGTGTTACGATTGCGAATGTTGCGCCTATCGCTGAGGCAGGTGGACCATACAGCGGGGAAATCAATGTTCCGATTCAACTATCTGGCAGCGCTACCGATCCGGGAAGCGATGTTTTAACCTATCAATGGGATCTGGATAATGATGGCATTTATGAAACAAATGGTCAGTCACCACAAGTTTCGTTCAGCGCTGGGGGGAATCATGTTGTAAAACTGAAAGTCACAGATGATGACGGTGGTGTTGGTACAGATAATGCCCAGGTTTCTATTTCAAATGAGCCCCCGGTTGTGAGCGATATTCCATCCCAAACAATTGATGAAGGTGGTTCATTCAATTCGATAACACTGGATAATTATGTAACCGATCCAGACAATGCTGATTCAGAAATTTCCTGGAAGGCTTCAGGAATGAATCATCTTTCGGTCTCTTTTATGAATCGTGTAGCAAATGTTACCACTGTAGATTCCGATTGGTCTGGGAGCGAAACAATTACTTTTACTGCTACTGATCCCGGCGGTCTTTCTGATAGTACTGCCACTGTATTTACAGTTCGACCGATTAATGATCCGCCAGTTGTGACGCAAATCCCCAACCAGACCATCAATGAAGGTGAAAATTTCAATAATATTAATCTCGATGATTATGTCACTGATCCTGATAATGATGATAGTGAGATAACCTGGACGACAACTGGTCAAACTCAACTGACTGTAACAATCAACCAACGAATAGCCTCGATTCAAACGCCTAACGCTGATTGGAATGGTAGTGAAAATGTGACCTTTAAAGCAACTGATCCCGGTGGATTATTTAATAGCAAGAACGTTACGTTTAAAGTGAATGCGATGAACGATCCACCAATTGTTTCAAAAATCCCTGACCAGACCATTGACCAGAGTGAAACTTTTGCAGCTTTTAACCTGGATGATTACGTCAATGATGTTGATAATGCTAAGAACCACTTAACCTGGACCCATAATGCAACTCAATTGATAGTCAATATCAATGCCACCACCCATGTTACAACAGTTTCGGTCCCCAATAATCTATGGACCGGAAGTGAAACAATTACCTTCACTGCAAAAGACCTGGTCGGGTTGACCGGTCAGAATTCCGCAATCTTTACAGTAGGCGATTTTAATGATCCACCCAAAATAACTCAAATTCCTGATCAAACTACTTATGAAAATGGCAATTTTACTAGTATAAATTTGGACTTATTCGTTAATGACCCGGATCACCAGGATGCTGAGATTAGCTGGAAGTGGCGTGGAAACAATGCTCTGGTTTTTCAGGAAATCAATCGTAATCTAACAATCACAGTGCCAGATTCGGAATGGGCTGGTACCGAGATTGTGACCTTTATTGCCACTGATCCCGGGAGCAAACAGGACAGTTGTATAACACTCT
>CBFDBN010000160.1:0-8026 GCA_965603055.1 uncultured bacterium
CTGCGCAATGGAAGATCATGATCTTAGCTTCAATGAGGCAATGGAATTGACCCGGTCAAGTAATGTTTTCACAACTCATACACCGGTTCCAGCCGGAATCGATCGGTTCTCTCCCCAATTAATGGAGAGATATTTTTCCGACTATTTTTCTAAATTAAGTCTCAATAAAAGTGATTTTTTGGCATTAGGCAGAAATAATCCTCACGATGGAGCCGAAAGTTTTTCGATGGCAATACTGGCACTCAAATTATCCGGCTATATCAATGGTGTAAGTAAATTACATGCTGGTGTATCAAGGAACATGTGGCGTGATATGTGGCGACAAATTCCCGTGGATGAAATACCAATTACAGCGATTACCAATGGAATCCATCCCGGATCGTGGATTTCAAAAGACATGGCAAACCTTTATGATCGTTACCTTAGTCCTGCTTGGAGGAGAAAACCGGCTGATTTGGCTAACTGGAAAAGAGTTGAACAAATCCCGGCTGAAGAACTGTGGAGAACACATGAGCGCCGAAGGGAGCGATTGGTCGTGATTGCCAGGGATTGTTTGAGAAAACAATTAGAGCGACAGGGATCGCTGCCTTCGGAGCTTAAGAAGGCTGAGGAAGTTCTTGATCCAGAAGTTCTGACCATTGTTTTTGCTAGGCGATTTGCAACGTATAAGCGTGCGACACTAATTCTTCACGATCCTGAGCGACTCAACAAAATTTTGAATAATAAAGAATTTCCAGTACAGATCATTTTTGCTGGTAAAGCCCATCCAAAAGATACGCCGGGAAAAGAATTTATCCGGAAAATTACTCATTTAGCACGGCAGGATGAATTTAGAAGTTCTATTGTATTTCTTGAAGATTATGACATGGAGATGTCACGTTATCTCGTTCAAGGAGCAGATGTCTGGTTAAACACTCCACGCCGATTGAATGAAGCTAGCGGCACCAGTGGCATGAAAGCAGCAGTAAATGGTGTCATCAACGTTAGTGTCCTTGATGGCTGGTGGGATGAAGCTTACAATCCAAATGTTGGCTGGGCAATCGGTTGTGGAGAAGATTATGAAGATACCAATTACCAGGATGACATCGAATCGCAAACGCTTTATAACCTGCTTGAACAAGAAATTATTCCCATTTTTTACGATCGCGGGAAAAACAATATTCCTCGCGAGTGGATTGATTTGATGAAGAATTCGATGATCCATATTTGCCCGGTTTTTAATACCAATCGAATGGTCAAAGAATATACCGAGCAATTTTACTGCCCCGCCATCAAAAAGTATCAAACGTTTTTTAAGGACAACCAAAAAAAAGCGAGAGAACTATCCGCATGGAAATCTCACCTGCTGAATAGCTGGCAAGATATTCGTTTTATTCAGATAAAAGAAAATGGAACGAGACAACATCAAGTTGGATCAAAAATTGATATTGAGGTAAAAATCTCGCTCCGGGAGTTAAAGCCTGAAGATATTGCCGTAGAAATTTACCATGGCTATGTAGACACAAATAATAAAATAATTAACGGATTTATTGAAGCGATGAACTACATTGAACAAAACGACGATCAGGTTTATACATTTACCGGGAGTTTTCCCTGTCGTGCCAGCGGCTTATACGGCTATACAGTTAGAATAATTCCCCAAAATGATGATTTAATCTATCGTCATGAAACTGGTTTAATTCTTTGGGCGAGTTGATAAAAGTTTGAAGTGGTTAAAGCTGTAAAGGTGACTAAAGAGATTTAATAACACTGATTTAATTTTTTAAGTACTTAAACTTTAGTCAATTTTCACTTTTAATAGAGGAATTCATCGGTGTTTAAGATTTCAGTAACAACAAAATTTGCGGCGGCTCATAAGCTGCGCGGTTACGAAGGTCCCTGTGAAAATTTACATGGACATAATTGGATAATCAAAGCGACGGTCGGAACGAAGCTGCTCGATAAAATTGGCATGGCTTATGATTTTAAAAAATTAAAAAGTCATTTGAATGAGATTATTGAAAAATTGGATCATCAATTCTTAAATGAGGTAACGCCTTTTGATGAAATAAATCCAACTTCTGAAAATGTGGCTAAATATATTTTTGAATCCCTTGCTGAAAAACTTCCGCCAAACATCAAGATAATCGCTATCGACGTTGGGGAATCAGAGCAATACGTTTCATCTTATGAAGCATTATGATTAAGGTAAACGAAATTTATTACAGCATTCAGGGCGAGTCAACTTATACTGGATTACCCTGTGTATTCGTCCGGCTTACTGGCTGTAATTTAAGATGTAAATATTGTGATACACAGTATGCTTTCAACGAGGGCAAGAATCTTACCCTGATGGAGATTCAAGAGAAAGTAGCTCAATATGATTGTAATTTAATTGAAATCACCGGGGGAGAGCCTTTGCTTCAGTCGCAAGTTGTTGACCTCTCAAAAATTTTTGTCGATCAGGGAAAAACCGTATTGGTTGAAACCAATGGAACTCAAAATATTGATGTTCTTTCCGATCCCATGATCAGAATCATGGATATCAAGTGCCCGGGAAGCGCGGAATCCGATAAAACGGATTGGAATAATATCGAACGCTTAAGAGTCAATGATAATGTGAAATTTGTGATCTGTCATCGTGAAGATTTTGACTGGGCAGTGAGTGTTGTTAAGAAGTATAATCTGCTCAATCGTGCCGTTGTATTGTTTTCACCAGCTTATGGGCTATTGAATCCCGAAATATTAGCAGGGTGGATGCTGAAGCTTTCCTTACCGATCAGGTTAAATTTACAGCTCCATAAATTTGTGAATGTTAAGTAATAAAAGATTGCTTTTTTTGAGCTTGATCGAGGTAAGAGATTTGTTTGCGGAATGTTGGAGTAGTGGAACAAGAGATCATTGCACAAAAATAATTCATTGATTCATCATCAGTCAGGAAGAAGTTACAATGAATAAAAAAGCAGTCGTTTTATTGAGTGGCGGTATTGATTCGACCACGACATTAGCCATCGCGATAGAGCAGGGTTTCGATGTTTATGCCATTAGTTTCCGCTATGGTCAAAGGCACCAGGTGGAACTGGAAGCTGCAAAGCGAATCGCAGCATCTTTTGAGGCAAAAGCGCATTTGATTTTCGATATTGATCTGGCAGCAATCGGTGGTTCAGCCCTTACTGCAAATCTTGAAGTACCCAAAGATAGGGACATTGAAAAGATGTCATACGAGATTCCAGTCACTTATGTACCGGGCAGAAATATCATATTTTTATCCCTGGCGCTTGCCTGGGCAGAAGTACTGAACGCATATAATATTTTTATTGGCGCTAATGCGATTGATTTTTCTGGCTATCCAGATTGCCGTCCCGAATTTTTAACTGCTTTTGAGAAAATGGCAAACCTGGGGACGAAAGCCGGGATAGAAGGGAAAAAGATTTCAATTCATGCGCCGCTTATTAAATTGACAAAAGCACAGATCATTCAAAAAGGTGTGGAACTCGGTGTGGATTATTCTTTAACGCTGAGCTGTTATGATCCAACAGATGACGGAATAGCCTGTGGCAAATGTGATAGTTGTTTAATAAGAAAAAAGGGTTTTCAAGAAGCAGCTATTGCCGATCCGACAGCTTATAGTGAGTAATGACCAACAAGATTAAAAGAATTTAGAAGTTCCAGGTCATAAAGTATCTCAAAATCAGAATTGTTCCCATGGAAAAATACGACGAACTGACTATTTTAAAAGCAAGCGAAACCAGCTATCCAGAATCCCCGGGCGAAGCAAAACTGGAAACATTTGAGAATCGTTACAGCAGCCGGGACTATTGGATCACTTTCGAATGCCCGGAATTTACATCACGTTGTCCCATAACCAATCAACCGGATTTCGGGAAAATTATTATCCGCTATATCCCGGGCAAAAGATGTATTGAAAGCAAATCGCTTAAGCTGTATCTTTTTTCATTCAGAAATCATAATACATTTCATGAAGAAGTTGTAAATAAAATTCTGGATGATATTGTTGCAGCTTGTAATCCAAGACGGGCAATTGTGGCTGGAGATTTCAATCCACGGGGAGGGATAAGCATTAAAGTGGAGGCTGAGTATTCAGATTAGATATTGGATGCTGGATGCTTGATACTGGATGCCAGTATCTAGTTCTCTCCACTCACTAAAAGCTAATTTCTAAAGTAACAACGCCGCGGCTCCCAATAAGCCGGCGTTGTCCCCCAGGGCAGCACGAACGACCTTCAAATGGTCTTTTGGTGCCTGGTTGATATTTTTGTGCAAATTTTCGATCATTGAGTTGTAAAAAAATTGCCAGGCATGACTGACTGATCCACCGATGACAATGACATCAGGATCTAACAAATTTGCAATGATCGCCAGGATTTTTCCCAGGTGTACTCCGAATTCAGACCATGTAGCAACGGCATCCTGATCGTTTTCTTGGGCAAGAGAAAATATTTCTCTGGCATCTAATTTTTGATCGGTTATTTGCTGGTAGATTCGGGTTATGGCACGAGCGGAGCCGTATTCTTCAAAATTTCGATCTGCATAAGGTGAACACCAGACTTCAGCAGCCGTACCGGTGGACCCTTCAAAAATCCGACGATTGATTACGATACCACAGCCGAAACCAGTGCCCAGGGTCGCGCCGCAGATAATTGATGCATTTTGGGCGCTGCCGAAACAAGCTTCTCCCAGGACAAAACAATTGGCGTCATTATTAATCGCTACCGATAAGTTGAAATAATTTTCTAAAGTCTGTTTAAGCGGGAAATTATGCAAGGTCGGTAAATTGGGCGCTTCTAAAATGAGTCCTTGTTTTAAATCCAGCGGACCCGGCGAACCGATTCCAATACCGGCAACTTGTTGAATCGAAAGATCCGAATCCTGAACGGTTCGTTCTATTCCTTCAATCATGGTTCCAACAATCTCATCATCACGACGATCACTTTCAGTCGGAAGGGTAAGTGTTTCACCTAAAATATTTCCATCTTCCAGGACTAATCCGAATTTAATTTTTGTTCCACCGAAATCGACACCAGCAACAATTTTTTGTTCCATAATATGACCTTGTTTAGCGAATCCATGTTTTAGCCCTATAATGTTACAAGCCAAATCTTTGCGTTGTTGGCAAGAAATTTAAAATCATTCACCGCAGAGTTCGCGGAGAACACAGAGAGAAAAGAAAAATAATCAAATTAGAAAATTTGGATATAATTTATATTTTTTTATTTATACTCTGTTATCTCTGCGATCTCGGCGTTCTCTGCTTTGAGTAACGTCATAAATAAACCAGAATTTTTAAAAAGACTTATCAATGCGAAACAGAGCTTCGTAATAATTTAGACGAGCTTAACCAATTGATCTATCCCCCGTGTGATTGTCCGATCGTCGACACAGAAGGAGATTCGAAAATAACCAGCTCTGCCGAAGCCCTGCCCGGGAACAATCAAAACTCTTTTTTCTTTGGCTTTTTGAATAAAAGCCAGGTCATCTCCTTCTGGCGCCCTGGGAAAAACGTAAAAAGTTCCTTCCGGTTTTACAACATCATAGCCGGCTGCGGAAAGATTTTTATAGATATAATCTCTTTTCGTTTCGTAGTAATTAACTTTAACAGTCGCATGGAGCAACTCCCCAACCGCAAGTTGCATCACCGCGGTGGCATTTATGAAGCCGAGAATTCGCGTGCTAAAAATTAATCCATCGATGATTTTATTTACTTCATTCATAGCTGGATTGACAGCAATATAGCCAATCCGATCACCAGGAACCGCCAGTGATTTTGACCAGGAGTATGCCATAAAGCTATTTTCATGTAGCGAAACAATGGAATTCGCTTTTTTTCCATCAAAAATAATCTCGCGATATGGCTCATCCGATATCACATAAATATCTTTTTGGTATTTTTTCTGACGATCCTTAATTAACATGACCAATCCCATGAGGATCTTTTTATCATAGATTCTGCCAGTTGGATTATGCGGAGAATTAATGATGATTGCTTTTGTTCTTGGCGTAATTTTTCGATCGAGTTCTTCCAGGTCTAAATTAAATTGTTCATCAGTTTCAGCAACAACGACTTTCCCTTGCTGATTGTGAATATAAAAAATATACTCGGAAAAGTAGGGCGCCATAATAATGACTTCGTCTCCCGGGTCCAAAATCGTTTTTAAAATAACATTAATCGCTCCACCAGCGCCACAACTCATGATAATATGTTTCATCTCAGCGTTCAATAGATTTTTTTGTCGTAAGTAGAGGGCGACCTTTTCCCGAACGTCCTCAAATCCAGCATTTGACATATAGCGATGTTTACCTGATGATGTATTATTGGCTATTTTTTGAAAGACGCGAAAAAATTCTGGAGGAGGCTCAAGTATAGGATTGCCCAGGCTTAAGTCGTATACATTTTCGGCGCCGTAGTTGATTTTCATCTCTCTACCGACCTCAAACATGCGCCGAATCCAGGAACTCTGTTCCATTGCCTGGTTAATATATTTTGAAATCATTAAGAAACTCCTAAAGATTGTAGGGTGTAGAGCGTGGGGCGTAGGGCATTGCCGTCAGTTTAAGGAAAGTTTTGTCTATTATTTCATTGACAATTAACTATTCACAATTGACAATTCATCGTGATATTTTGTCTTAATTTCTATTTTCTGAAATAATTTAATTGTCAATTGATAATTGACAATTGTCAATGAAACACCCCATATTTTTTCTTAAAGTGACGGCAATGGGGCGTATAGTGCGGGACATGTTTTACGCTCTACACTCCACGCCCTACAGTCCACATTATCCCCTATAATCTTGATTCATATTTGTGACTTATAGGCTTAACGCTGAGCTGCATTAATGCGCAGCTACTTCTTTCAATAATTCCTTAATAATATTTTCCCCTGGGAAAGTTTTAAGTATTTTGCCTTTTTTAAACAAAACAGCTTTCTCTTGTCCGTAAACGATTCCGATGTCTGCTTCGCGAGCTTCACCAGGACCATTGACCTCACAACCCATAATAGCAATTTTTAATGGTTTTTTAAGATTCGAGAGCTGCTTTTCAACATCATTGACAATTCTATGCAGATCTGCTTTTGTCCTCCCACAAGCTGGGCAGGAAACGATCTGAATTTTATCATTTCTTATTTTTAATGCCTGTAAGATGTCAATACCGGTTTGAACTTCTTTAACCGGATCGGCGGTAAGCGAAACACGAATGGTGTCACCAATGCCTTCATTTAACAACGCACCAATTCCAATGGCAGATTTGATTGTTCCCATTCGTTCTGAGCCAGCTTCGGTGACACCGAGATGAAGCGGGAAATCGACTTTTTCGGCAATCAAGCGATAGGCATCAATCATTAAATCAACATCTGAAGATTTAAGTGATACGACCAGGCTTTCAAATCCGAATTGTTCACACATTTCAATATTTCGCATGGCACTCTCAACCAGTGCTTCTGCGCAGGGGCTGCCATATTTGATCAATAAGTCTTTTTCAAGCGAACCGGCGTTAATACCGATTCGGACAGGGATATTATTGTTTTTTGCTTTGGTCAATAGTTGTTTAATTTGATCGGTACGACCGATATTTCCCGGATTTATTCGGATTTTATCGGCACCGGCATCAATGGAAAGAATTGCCAGCCGATGATCATAGTGTACATCCGCAACCAAAGGAATTTGAATTTGATCTTTAATCGAGGAAAGTGCTCGGGCGGCCAGTTCATCGGGAACAGCAACCCGAACGATATCACAGCCAGCTTGTTCAAGTAGTTTGATTTGAGTGACAGTTTCATCGATATCGCTGGTCTGCGTTTTTGTCATGGATTGAACAGAAATAGCTGCATCCCCACCGATTGCGATGTTCCCGACCTGTATTTTTCGAGAATAACGGCGCAAGGTTCAGTTTCTCGATATTGGTTAGAGTGAAAATTGCTAATTATTAATTATTAATTAATTTTCAAAAATAACTATGAAATATAATAAACCAGACCTAAAAAAGCAACTATTATTCTATAAACATCTCAAAACGCCTAATTAAATTTTC
>CBFDBN010000161.1:0-8002 GCA_965603055.1 uncultured bacterium
GAAAGAATTTTTCACCGGCGGTTATAATTTTATCACCAGCATTTTGGGGGGCATGTTTCTCTCCATGGCTTCACATGGCACAGATCAGTTAATTGTGCAACGGTTATTAACCTGCAACAATTTAAAAAGCAGCCAAAAAGCATTGATAACCAGCGGCGTGCTGGTCATTTTTCAATTCGCTCTTTTTCTCGTAATCGGATTGATGCTTTATGCCTTTTACCAGGGACAGTTAGTGGGAGCGGGCAGTGGTTTTGTGAATAGCTCGGATGAAATTTTTCCCAAATTTATCGTGGAAGCATTACCACCTGGTTTGTCTGGAATTATCATTGCCGGTGTTTTTGCGGCTGCAATGTCAACTTTGAGCGGATCGCTGAATTCGCTGGCTTCTTCTTCCTTTCTGGATATTTACAAATCTCGATTTGGCAAAGATAATACCCCGAAACAGGATTTATTGATCTCAAGAATTATTACCGCAGTGTGGGGAGTCATTTTCATCGGTGGCGCCATGCTGTTCAAAGATAAAAACAACCCGGTGGTCGAATTGGGACTGGCAATTGCATCGTTCACTTATGGCGGGCTATTAGGTACTTTTTTGATGGGAGTCTTTTTTAAACGCGTAAAAGAAAACGCTGCTTTGATCGCCCAGTGGAGTGCGATCTCATTCATGACCTGGGTAATCAATGTGCCGATGACGGCAAAATATGTGATCGTTGGGATCAATGTGCTGGCTTTCATCTGGATTTTTATTAAACTCTACGATCGTCGGGAGCAGATTGTCATTACGATTTTGCTCATTACGATTGTTTCATTGATTAAGTATATTGAGCCAATCAAATTCTTCTGGCCCTGGTATGTTTTTATCGGGTGTGTGGTGACGATTGTGGTGGGATTGGTGATTTCTCAATTGACGAAATCGCCCCGTGTTATTCGGACTTGACAAATATTTTTCAGGTGATCTACTAAAATGCATACCGAGTTTAGAAACCAGGTTTCTCCAAGAAACCTGGTTTCTATGGTATCAAACCTTCGCAAGGATTAATTTAGACGCTTCAGCCATCGAGTATCCAGCATCAAACATCCAGTATCAATTTTCCTCCCACTTCGGCAATCTACCCGGCGTCCACGGTGCTTTGACGGCTTCCAATCCCTTTTCCAGCTCCACGAGATCGACTTCGATCATGTTCTTTAACTTTTTATACAACGGCGTAAATTCATCTTTCAGAATATCGTAAGCATCTTTTTCAGTCTGCGTGATCTCCGATGTGGAACCTCGATGCGTGTAAGCCATAGTTCGCAAACGACTGGACAATGAAGTCGGTGGATTTTCACTTCTTCTGCTGATTGTTCGATCTCCATTGAATGTGATCAGCATGGCATCCAACTCGGCTTCCATGGTCCGGGCTTTTTTCACCAGGTCAGATGCGGCATCGGGCGTTCCGTGCAATGCCTGTTTAATGAACTGGATTCTTTTTGCCAGGTCCTCAGCAGCATCGATCGTTCCCTGTATAACACGATATAATTCGGCTGCTTCTGCCTGAAAAGTTACTAACGCCTGTTTGTCCCCGGCTGGCAGTGTGGTATTATCCAGCGGCATGGTTTTGAATTGCTGGGGTGGAACCAGCTCAGTCAGCACACCATTTCCGCTGAGCGCCATTGAAACCTGGTACGTTCCCGGCGCAATCATCACACCGCTGCGCCCAGTGGAAAGCGGATTGAATTCATTGCCCTGCAGCCGTACTGGAGAGGTGTCGTGATAGCGGAAATCCCAGGTAATTCTATTGATCCCTTTCTTCGGAGCCGTGGTCAGCTTTCTCACCACATTTCCTTCTTTATCCGAAATGGCAATTAACAGGTAGAATTTTTCCTCGTTATCTTCGGCTCGCAGCTCATCCCAGGAAGGATATGGAATCGGTTTTTTATCCTTGCCCAGTTTTTTCTCCTTTTCTTTTCGCTGCTGTTTCAGTGTTTTGGGAGCATCTTTCAAATAATAAGTAAAAACTGTCCCCACTTCTGGATTCTTAGCAGCAAAATAAGTCGAACCCTGGCCATATTTTCCCCGTGACGGAATGAACATCAGCGCATCTTTGATCGGAAAAATGAACGCTTCCTGTTCCAGCATTTCAGACTTCAAAACTCGCAACGGCGTGTAATCGTCAAGTATATAGAAGCCCCTGCCAAACGTTGCCAGCACCAGATCGTTCTCCCGCTCTTGAATGGCAATATCCCTGACTGAAATGGTGGGGATGCCGGATTTCAATTGAATCCACTTCTTGCCATCGTCAATAGAAAAGAACACACCAAATTCAGTCCCGACGAAAAGCAGGTCTGGATTCACATGATCCTGCTGGATGGTGTGCACCGTTCCATTGTCCGGCAGGTTGGCAGCAATGGATTCCCAGCTTTTGCCTTTGTTAGTACTTTTCAGCAGATACGGTTTAAAATCATCCCGTTTCCGATTATCAAAGCAAGCATAAACGACATTGGCATCATGCTTTGAAGCCAAAACATCGCTGACATAAGTCGTTTCAGGCACGCCAGGGAACTTTTCGATTTTACGCCAGTTGTTTCCGGCATCTTCAGTCACCTGTATCAATCCATCATCCGTTCCCACGTAGAGCAAGTCTTCTTGAAGCGGCGATTCATCTAAAGAAACAATGGTTCCAAAAAGTGAAGTGGAAACATTTTTCGCCACAGCGTCCACACTCCAGACTCGTCCCATGACCGACAGTTTGTTGCGATCAATCTGGCGGGTTAGATCATCGCTGATGACTTTCCACGTGTTGCCGCGATCGTTGCTGCGGAATAATTTATTGGCTGCGGTATAAATTCGAGTATGAACATGCTTGCTGATAATCAATGGTGTGTTCCAGTTCCAGCGATAAGTATATTCGCCCTTGCGAGGCTGCGGCTTAATGCGGATCGATTCGCCGCTTTTCCTATCATATCGAACCATACCGCCGTATTGAGACTCAGCATAAACAATATGGGGATCCACGGGATCGATGGCAGACCAGAAGCCATCGCCGCCGTTGGTGACAAACCAGTCGTCATTTACGATTCCCTGCGAGCTGGTTGTGCGCGATGGTCCGCCCATACTGTTATTATCCTGGGTTCCGCCATAAACATAATAAAACGGCAGGCTATTATCGACCGCTACACGGTAAAATTGGGTGACTGGCAAGTTACATTTAAACAGCCAATTTTTACCTTCATCCCAGGTTTCATAGATGCCGCCATCACCGCCGATAATGAGATGCCTGGTATCATCAGGATCGATCCACAGCGCATGATCATCGACATGTCTGTTGCTTCTGCCGAGTGCTCGCCAGGTTTTTCCGCCGTCTACGGTAACCTGGGTAACCACATCCATGCTGTAGACTTTGTCCACGTCTTTGGGATCGCAAAAAATTTCATTATAATACTGCGGACTTCTGGCAACGTAAGAACTCATCTTCTGCCATGAAGCACCCCTGTTAGTTGTTCGGAAGAAACCACCGCTATTTCCCGCAGCTTCAATGATGGCATAAACCACATCGGGATTGGCTGGTGAAATGGCGAGTCCGATGGCACCGACATCTCCACCGGGTAAGCCTGATTTCAATTCTTTCCAGGTTTCGCCGCCATCGGTAGTTTTGTAAATGGTGCTTTCCGGTCCACCATTAATTTTGGTGAACACATGGCGGCGGCGCTGATGAAAGGAAACATATAGCACATCGGGATCACGGGGATCCATTACAATATCAGAAGCCCCGGTGTGCTCACCTATCGTTTTGATCGCTTTCCAGGTTTTGCCACCATCAGTTGTTTTGTAAAGCCCTCGCTCGCCGCCAGGCCCCCAGACTGAACCTTCGGCAGCCACATAAACCACATCTGAATCCCGGGGATCGATCAATATTTTTCCGATCTGGCGAGAGGTTTTTAATCCCATATTTTTCCAGGATTTTCCACCATCTTCGGTCTTGTAAACGCCATCGCCGTATCCCAGCGCTCTCTGACTATTATTTTCTCCAGTTCCTGCCCAAACCACATTCGGATTGTCGGGATCTATCGCCAGGCAGCCAATGGCATAAGCGCCATATTTTTCAAAAATTGGCTTCCAGGTTGTTCCATTATTTGTTGTTTTCCAGATATTTCCCGAAGCCACAGCTACATAATATTCGCCATGATCTTTTGGATTTACAGCAAAATCACCAATCCTACCTGATGAATAAGCAGGACCAATACTCCTAAATTTTAAGCCCGAAAACGTACCAGAACTCATTTTGTCTTTTGTTTTGGCAGTTTCTTTTTGTTGAGCAGAAAGATTAAGAGAAAAGCATAGAATAAAGATGGCAACAAAAATAGACAAACGTTTCATTTGACTCCCTCCAGTTAACGTTAACAATTAACAATTAATTATTGACAATTAACAATTATTAATTTATTCTCTTCAAAATCACCATAGACAAATCATCATACAGTCGTTCAGTGCCAATAAACTGCTCAACTTCATTTAAAATATTTTTTCCAATTTTTTCAATAGATAATCCGCTATACTGCTGTATTAATTTCATCATTCGCTGCTCACCAAAAAATTTTCCAGCTTCATTTCGAGCATCGGTAATTCCATCGGAATAAATAAAAAGTACATCTCCCTTTTTCATCTCAATTTGCTGTTCAATGAATGTGATCTCTTTTTGGAGTCCTAAAGCTGGTGAACCCCGCGGCATCTCTTGAATTCTATTATCTCGAATAATAATGGCGGGCATGTGTCCCGCATTTAAAATCTGAATTACATTTGAGCCAGATTCAAGCTCTAAGTAGACCAATGAAGCAAACCGATTCGGCAGTCCATCTCGGCAGAGAATTTCATTAACATGCGCCCCGAGTTCCGCCAGCGACTGAAAGTTTGGTGCCAGGGCACGCAACGTTGCCTGCAATTTTGCCATCATCAGCGCAGCACCCAATCCCTTACCTGCCACATCTGCTAACGCAATCTGGAGCTTATTTTCACTGATTTTCAAATAATCAACCAGATCACCACCGACATCATTTGCCGGTTGGCTATACAGCCAGATTGCCCAGTCATTTAAAGACGGATTTTGTTGAGGAATGAATGCTTGCTGAACTGCTCGTCCGACAGCCAGCTCATCCTTTGCCAGCAATTTATCCTTTAATTCCAGCATTAAAACAATCAACAGGATGAGATAAGCGATCTGTGAGAGGCTGGTAACGATCACTGTGTTTTCTTCGATTTGAATTTGAGATCGCCCAAGAAAATAGAGGATTAGCGAAATAACCAGCAAAACTCGTCTGGTGGAGGAAAGTTTTAGAATTAAACTCTTGATAAGCCAGATGATCAGCAGAAACCATCTTTTTATTCTCCCCATCTTCGACAAACGTTCTTTTGTCTTATAATCGATGTAAAAATGATAGATGTCTTTCAGATCTTGGCGAAATGTGCGTTTAAAACCACCACGACGGATATCATTGAGGATGATTCTGCCGATTTTGGGGGCACTTTGTGACGCCTTTTTTTGTTTTGATTGATTTTCTTTCATCAGAATTCTATTATCTCGTTTTCTATCTGGTTATAAATATCATCTACCTGTTTTTGTAGTACAATGGTTTTCCCAATTGCCGTTACAATTCGGCTGTAATAGCGCGGATCGTCCATTAACCTTCCCTGCCGATCTTTGAGAAATTTGTGCAAAACTTGATACCCTCCGATGTAATAATTCCACGACTCAGGCTCAATACCATCGAAATATTTATCATCATTGATATAAACACAATTTTCTTTGTGAACATATCTAATTTTTTCGATTCGGTCATTATCGCCACTGCCACGATATTTTGAGATCGGCTTATTGAGTATTTCGCTCTTCAGAAGATGCAGATCAGCAAGCTGATTGCCAAGCCCAGCTACTTTTTTGAATACTTTGTAGTTGGCTGTAAACGGCACGCGTGGGAAATCAATTTTCAGAAACTCTGCATATTTGGTTCGATATGTATTGCTATAAAAAATACCATAGGTGTAATAAAGAATATCCTCAGGGGTAGGCTTTTCACCAAAAATTTTCTCTAATTTCTCATAAACCATGGTATCAATGTTAGGTTTGCAGATGTAATATGGCGCTTGAGTGTCAAAAACCATCATGAAATTGCCGCCACGCCGGGGATTTTTTTCTTCTTTTGCGGTGTAAAGGTAGAGTGGGAATAAGACAGCACCACCACGATAATAAAGATTGAAGTCAATTATTTTATTGGAGATATAAGCCAGGTTCCAGGGGGTGGAAGGTCCCACCACGTGTCCCTGTCTGCCGATTGTGATTCCCAGGTTTTCTCTATCAAGTATATGGTACATGACCCTTTTGACAGTTCTCCACACCACTGAATCATGATAGAAAATCCATCTTAAATCATAAGGTCTATACATCACTGGCTTGATATACTCAGATAATTCTGAATCAGGTATAGATTGAAGAATATTCCAGGCATCGCGTATATCCCAACCTTTCTTTTCATTAACCTGGAAAAATCTATGTAACTCATCATCTTTTAAATTGCTGTGTTTGAATAATCGAATCCTGTTCTCAAGCGTATTTCTATCAAAATCGATTACGAAAGAATCGCGGGCAGTGGTCATTCCAACGCCATTCAAAGGAAAAATCTCATTAATTTTTTTCCAATCAAGATAATGCAGGATATTTTGAGTTGTTCTTTTGATAAAAAAGTAATAGGGTGACTTTGGATTTATTGCTGTAAAATTTTTTTTGTTTAAGCTGTTCTTAAAAAGCCAATTGTATTTAACTTCTCTTAGTCCATATATATCTCTATGATAAATCTTACAGCCTTTTTTATTCTTTCGCTTGATAAAAAGGACAATGGCGACACCCTGGCGAATATCAAACACATTTTCATCTTTGCCACCATCAGGTGCAGTTTCTTTTTTGAGTGAGTTGCCGTGCAAATCCAATATATAAATTTCTGAGAAAGTCTTCATCAAACTCTGGCGCATGCCGCGAAAAGTAGGATTGTCCAAATAACTATGATTGGTAATCATTCCCACCAATCCAAAACCAACTTGTTCGATTTTCCATTGGGCAAAACGCAGGAATTTTACATAATCGTCCTGTAGCCATTTGGGATTCTTTTCACCCAGCGGTTTACCGTCAACAAAATAATATTCCATTAATATATCGCCAATAAACGTTTTTTGGAATTTATGCATATCTTTTTTGGCGTAAAGTATTTTTTGTTGAATTTGATTTTTGTTCTGATTCCAGCCATATCCTCCAGTATATTTTTGACCTTTTTTTATTTTTACTTTTTTTTCACCTGGATTTAAGGAAATACCTGAATACGGCGGATTACCTAAAATAACTAAAATCGGCTGCTCTTTTTTTATTTTTCCAGCCAGATGGCTTTCATCACTTAGCGAGCTTAATCCGGGAATTGAGATTTGTTCGAGTTCTTCCAATTCTAACGTATTGGTAAGGTAAAGATTAAAACGTTCGTCATCAGCCAGATTGTAACCGAGTTCTTCCAGTAGAAAACTCATTTTCAAATGACCAATGGCATAGGGCGCCATCATCAACTCGAAGGCGTAAAAATTTGGTAGGATTTGTTTTTTGATGAAATTGTGTTTACCACCTTCGCCGTATTTTTCGGTGTACTCAGTCACAGCGGTTTTCAGTGCCTCGGCGGGGAAGGTCAAGGTACCTGCAGCCGGGTCCAACAGTGTTACGTTTTCGCTTGCCAGTCCGTCTGGTAAACCGAAATGTGTTTTCAGAATAAGATGCAACGATTTAACAATATAGTGAACAACTGGCTCAGGTGTGTAGTAAACACCGCGTCGTTCTCGAATGGTTGGATCGTAAGCAGCCAGAAAGGTCTCATAAAAATGAATAATCGGATCTTTACCCTTGCCTTCTCTGAAATAGGTTCGCAAAATGCTTTTTACATCTGTCACCTTTAAAACTTCAGAAATATCATCCACAATCATCTGCAACGCTTTGGG
>CBFDBN010000162.1:0-7981 GCA_965603055.1 uncultured bacterium
AATGCTACTTCTTTCCACAAGCCTAAGAAACTGCGGGCGACAATACCTGAATTTTTAGTATTTACTGAAAAATTCTCAGCGGAAGGTGATTTTGTAATAGCTGTTGATGAAATGGAATCATATAAGATGTCAAAGTATTGGTCGCTTCGATTATAATGGTTAGTTATCTCTTCTAAATTAGTAATAATTTCATCATGTGATTTGTTACTCATATAAACCACTTTTTTTCAAATTTACGTTAAAATTAAGATATTTTTATTTCAAGCAAATCCACCAATTCCCCAGGCTCTAATCGAAATTTGCTACCCTTTCCTAAAAAGAATCCATGTTCCTTTATTAGATGCACATTTAGCTGAGAGTATTCAAATTTTTTGTTTAATTTTTTATTATACACCGTCGCAATTATTTTGTGATGAAGCTTCGGTTCCCCAAACGGACAGGGCAACAATCCTCGATCCCAGGTGATCTGAACCGTAAATTCTCCCAGGTCTACTTTTGTCTCCAATCCCTTCTTTCCTTCTTCGATGAAATATTGGAGTCGATCAGCGATTTCCTCTAGTTCAACGCCCAATTTGGATAGAGTAAGCAAATCTTCCTGAATGATGTCGTGAACGTGTCGTTTATCATCGCCCAGAAAACCGTCTTTGGTGATTTTGCCTGGTTTAAAATTATCGATAACTTTTTTTTCGAGAGGGGTTTGTTTCATGGTGAGCTCCGAATATGGAATATTCTAACTTTTTAATACTCGCCGTAAAAATTTTCTATTGTTGATTTTGATCGTCATTCGAATTCTTGGATCGGATTTTAGATTTTATCGATTCGACTTTGCTTAAAATGAACTCCTTTATTTTCTCAGCATCTTTAATAGCTAATTTCATGTCGGCTTCATTTAAATCCATCGGATAGGGATACCTTACATTTACAGCATAATCCGTAAGTCGCAAGCATTCTTCTTCAATGGATTTAAATTCTTTATCATATTTGAAGCACAACTGGTTAAGCAGAACCAGGTCGTGAGTTTTAATAATCTCATGTTCATTCAATGCTAAAAAGCCTTTTAAATGCTTTTCACTGGACTGCTGGCAGTGATAACAGATTATTTCAATAGGAATAGGGTGCATATTTTCTAAGTATTTAGCAGATGCTAAATCCGTTTCAGCGATATCAAACCATTCCTGGGCAATTTGTAAACTATCCATTAATTAAAATCCCTTGTTTTAATATTTTATATTCAAGTGTATTTGGAAGGATTGCTCTCTGATGAAACTCGTTATCTTCATAAATAAGGATATCCATAGGGAGTTGAAAATTATTTCTTATTTCTTTTCGGATATCTCTCATTATATCAATTTTTCTTTTGTTGCCAAGATCTGTAATAATACAAAGATCTAAATCACTTTGGGAATCAGGATTTCCATAAGCATAAGATCCAAACAGAAATATTTTTTTGGGATTGAATTTTTTAGCTATGGTATTAACCAATGAATCCATTTGATCTTTTGAAATCATAATTATTTCCTTTTTATTTACTACTTTTTTCTCCAACTGATAGAAACAATCCAACGGATATAATCAATCAATTTCATCAGTTGGGTTGTTTTTATCCTATAGAGAATTTCTAATGACTACTTTTTTCATGATTGAGAAAACCAATTAAACTATCTGCTTTCGATGCCACAGTTGAACATTCCTGCGCCATCTGTTGCAAGCCGCTCTGATACCAGGAAGAAGGATCATTGGAAGAAATTTCTACATTATTAAAAAGGACTTTATTTTCAATAATATTTGCTGGGCCCAAACCATTATTAAGCAGTGAATATCCGAAATCCTGCTTATTAATATAAAAATGGATTTCAAGCTTCGGTCTAACCGACAGCCTGTTATGCTTTCTTATTTCCATTCCCTGCCAGGTCGAAATAAATATCGAAGCAACAGCAACGATAATGGCGGAGAACGAGACAATGGTATTGGTGTCAGCAGATAATTTGTATATGTTTTTTTTCATTAAATCCTCTTTTCGACAGGATAACAGGATACAACAAGATCAACAGGAGTTGTTAAAAAGATGGAATCCTCTTGAGAAGTGGAGTCCATCTATCCCTCTTACCCAAACGGATCAAAAAATATCCGATCCGAAGTTATCCCTAAATTTTTCATAATCGCTGTACAGGCATTGATCATGCCAGGGCTGCCGCATAAATATCCCTGGGCTTTGCTGGTATCGATCTTTTTTAAATGATTTTCTAACGGAACTGTGATCAATCCCTTTTCACCATGCCAATCATCGGCAGGTTCAGGTGCAGAAAGTGCTGGTACGAATTTAAAATTGGGAATTTGTTTCTCGAATTCTGACATTTCATCAAGGTAAAACATATCTTTTTTAGCCAGTGCGCCGAAGTAATAGGTTGCTTTGCGCTTATTTTCATTCTTTGCCATATCAGCCAACAATGAAACCATCGGAGCCATGCCTGAGCCGCCTGCCACCATTACGATTTCACCTTCACTATCTCTCAAATGAAAATCGCCCATTGGACCGATAATTCTTACGGTATCACTTTCTTTCAAGTAGTTGAAAACCCAGGTGGTACTAATTCCTTCGGGTACCAGTCGGATCATTAACTCCACATAATTTTTTTCATACGCAGGCGAAGACATCGAATAAGCTCGCTGCACAACATCTTTCACGCCGTTGTACGGCTGGGTCTCCAACTGGACATATTGCCCTGCCTTAAATTTAATTTCATTCGGTTCGACTAAATCGAATCGTAGCAATTTAATGTCATGAGTCAAATCTTCGATAAATGCGATACGAGCTTTAAATTCTTTGATATTAAACAGCTCTTCAGGAATCTCGATTTTCATATCCTGCTTGACTTTGACCTGGCAGGACAATCGAATGTTATTTTTCCTCTCCTCTGGAGATAAAAGCGGTTCTTCAGTGGGCAAAACAGGTCCCACACCTTCCAAAACTTTGCATTTGCAATAGGCACACGTTCCACGTCCGCCGCAGGCAGAGGGTAGAAATATCTTTTGACTACCCAAACTCGACAGCAGCGACGAGCCACCTTTGACAATAAGTTCTTTTTCATCATTAATGATTACCTTGCAATCACCATAGTTTGCCAGGTATCGTTCAGCAATCACCAAAAGAATAGATAAAAGAGCGCTAATTCCTGCCATCGAGGCAGTTGCAATGAAAATTTTAAAGATCATTTTTCCTCATTTTTATTTGGAATTTTCCCCTTTTTAAAGAATCAATATTCCAGCCTCCTGCAATACCTGATAAATCCGAGGATCGCCACGCATATCAGGCTGATCTTCAATCCATGATTTTTCAATTTTTAAAACATTTGAATGATAATCTTTAAGTACATAACCTGAGATTTCAATTGTTGGAAAAGCAGGAGCGACTGAAGAAAACGCATACCAGAAAGCACCCATATAGATACGCTCCTTTTTTGCTATCACGACAAATGGAACACCAAAAACAGTCTGCTGTGATTTTGCCATTGCCCTGGTTCTTTCATTTGCTTCGGATTTCAGAGATAAAGAATGCTCGTTCCATTTATAGTAATTTAAGTCTTCATCAGTGATGATCGGTTCTTCAGCGAGAATTAGAGAATCAATTAATTTTTGTGCGGCATCTATTGCAGTGATGGTGCTATCGGCAAGAATATAAATGGCAAAGCCTTCATATACGCCAGTCATTATGGGATTTTTGTCCCTGGTACAGTTGTTTAAAAGAAGTATTACAACTGCGATTGTCAAGAGTTTTTTCATGCTCTTTTATTAGATTTAGTAAAGTGATTTTATAACCATACAACAACTTACCCAATTACTCAGTTACACAACCACCACATTCTTTTCAAATGCTTGAATATCTCGAACAAACCGAACAGGCAGTTTTCTGACCTTTCGAGTTTGATAATCAAATCCAACCATTTCGGTATAACCGGTGGCGACGACTTTGGTTTGATCATCATCTTTGATCATTAAATATTCTATCATAAATTTTATTGACTTCATTTTAGAGATGCGAACATAGACCGTCAAACGATCGCCCCAAAACGCTTCGGCTTTGAAATCGATGTGCGCCTGGCTCATAATCAAGCTGGTGTTTTCACCAATGTCCAGCTCAGAATAGCCAAATTGTTCCAGGTAGCGAAGCCGAGCATCCTGAAATATCGATAAATAGCGGTCATTTCCCAGGTGACCGCCATAATTAATATCACAGATTCTAACATCAATGTCAGTAGAAAATTTGAATTCGCTTTGCATAAAGTTATTCGTGAATAATTGATTTGAACTATAGCCACTCAACCGGGACAAGCCAGAACCAATCGCTAATTTCACGAATTACTTCAATTTAACAAATATTTAAATCGCACAATTAGCGTAATTGGCAGCTAAAAAAGCCTGACTGTTCCCATTAAAATTCAAGGCTGAATCCACCAACCGGGAAAATACCAGTTTGATAGCGGAAATCGGTTTTGCACTGCCCATTATTCCAGTAGGCATGACGCTGATTCTCTTGGTTGTAAATATTTTCAATCGAGAAATAGGTGACCAGGGTTACATTATTAAAAAATTTACGATAATCAAACTGCAAGCCCAACCGGTGATAAGGATCGTAACGAAGATCATTACCGCTGACCTCGCCATCACCTTCAGTCACCACTAATTCCTGCTATAAATCCGATACAAAACTGGCATTAAAACCAGAGTCAAAACAGTAGAAACCAGCAGCCCGCTGATGATAGTCCAACCCATGGGCGCCCACAAAGTTCCGCCCTGTAAGGTGAGCGGCAGCAGTCCGCCGATGGTTGTTCCTGTTGTTAAAATTATTGGTCGGAAACGGCTTTCGCCTGCTTCTTTCAATGCGGAAATTAAATCTTTTCCTTGCTGGCGTAATTGGTTGGTGTAGTCAACTAAAATGATGGAGTTGTTGACCAAAATTCCCACCAAACTGGTCAACCCGATAAATGCTGTAAATGAAAAAGAGTAACCAGTTACTAACAACGCCCAGATTAAACCGCTGATAACGGCGTAAATATTAGCTATCAGTATTCCTATTACAACAGGAAAAATAGTAAGCAAAAGTATTCCTTTTCGTTCCACAGGTTTTCTATCTGCCCAAAATAACACAAAAGCCCAACAGAAGTTCAAACCGAACATAAATTTGTCAAACAAATTTTAGATTTGGACAATTTATTGAGAATTATATGAAAAATAAAAATTAACGAAATTAGCCTGTTCGCATAATTAGCGATAGAAAATCAAAGCGACTCCACCAGCGCCTTCAAAATCCGATAATACGCCTCGCATCCGTTCCGAAAATCATGAACATTAATCCGCTCATTATCGCCATGAATTCGCTGCAGTTCATCTAATGGCACGACAATCGGCATCATGCCAAAGGATTGATGACCGTGTTCCCGAAAGAAGTAATTATCCGAGCTGGCGATAAATAGAAAAGGAGATAGCAGAAAATTCTCTTGATAAAATTTTTTGAGCTCTACTTGAATCGGTTGATGAATAACAGCATAATCTGACGAAGAGAACTCTTGTGCATTAACGATCCGCAATTCAACATCCCTGGGGATAATTTTTTTGATTGTTTCTACTAATGATTTGACTGTGTAAATCGAGTTGAATCGGAAGTCACAGGTAATGGTGGCATAGCTGGGGATCACATTCACGCCGAGCCTTGTAATCGGATTGATTTTTCGATTGGGACTCCGTTTAAAGATTCGTCGAAAACTTAATAGCGGGAGTTGAGTTCGCTCTTCAACCCCTTTAATTTTGTCGGTTGAGATATTGGTGACATTCAGCGATGTTCGAAACATGTCAGGAATACCTGTTGCTCTTGTGATGATTCGATTGAGCAAATAAGTGCCATATTTTGTCCTCAACAAAAATGTTTTAAACAGGGGTAGAGCAGCAATCAAACGAATGAGTCTATTGTGGCTTTGATGTAATAAGCTATCGATAAATATTTTTACGGAGTTTTCGATTTTGACTGGAAATCTGTAGCTGTTTAGTTTTTGAGCTACTTTCGCCGCTCTTAATACGGGATTGGATCTTTTTGTCTTGCCGCTGATTGAGCCATGTCCGCCTTTTGAATGAACCGTGATTGTAATCCATAATAGTCCCTTTTGTTCCGATTCGTAGAGAAACAATGTGCCGTCAAAAATGTCAGGGATGTTCACTCCGAAGCTGCCTTCGCCAAGTACGATTAGATTTTTATAGCCTTGCTGCGCCAAACGCTCCACGTAAAATTTCGCTCCATGTTCGGATGAAGTTTCTTCCTGAACCAGCGAGCAGAATTTGATCCAATCCTTTCGAGGGTGATTGTCTTTAGCGAGTCGAAGCAATGCATACGCTTGCGCCACCCCAATGGATTTCATGTCCAATGCGCCCCTGCCATAGAGATAATCCTTTTCGATATGACCCGCAAACGGATCGAATTTCCAATTTTCCCGATTTGCTGGCACGACATCCAGGTGATTCTGGAGCAATATTTTCTCCTGATTTCCACCATCCGAGTAAGTCTCAAAATTATGATAATCTTCAATATTGATGGTTTGGTTTTTGATTTGATAATGCGAGAAAATCGATGACCAGAACTGACACACTTCATGATCGTTTTTGCTGTTGGTGGTATCGATTTGAATGTATTTTTGGAGAGCAGCGACTGGGTCTTCGAGAATATCCATTGAATTTTCCCCATTAATTTTTTTAATGATGAAATATATTAAATAAAAATATAAGAGTCAAATAATTAGTTGTTTCTGAGGAAAAATTTTTTTATTTTTAGAAATGTGACCCTCACTTCCCTGGTAATTTTGCAGGATTAAAGTATGGCTGAAAGAATTCAAATTGCGACTGTTGGTGCTGGTGTGATTGGCTGTGCGATTGCATACCAATTATCGAAAAAGTATGATGAAATTTTTGTAATCGAAAAGAATCCCAAAGTCACGGCGGAGAACCAGTCGTCTCGGAATTCTGGAGTGATTCATGCGGGGATTTATTATCCCAAAGATGAATCACCATTGAAGGCGAAGCTTTGTGTTGAAGGCAATCGGACGTTGTATGATTTTTGCCAGGAATTTGATGTGCCGTGTAAACAAACGGGCAAATTAGTGATGGCAACGGAAGACTGGCAACTGGATTATTTACGGGATACATTTCAGATCGCACGCCAAAATGATGTTCCTGGGGCAATAATTATTTCGGCTGAACAAGCGAAACAGATGGAGCCGAATGTTAACTGCATTCAGGCTGCCCATTTCCCGACTTCGGGTATCGTCGAGCCAACCCAGTTGGTTTATCGGTTATTTACATTGGCTTCCCAAAATGGCGTTTATTTTTTGACTCAAACCGAAGTTATCGACATTAAACCGAAAAATGGTTATTTTGAGGTCGCCACAAAATCTGGAGATCAAATCGAAATATTTGAAACAGAAATTTTGATTAATTCTGCAGGTTTGTATTCCGATGAAATCGCCAAAAAGATTAATCCCGATTGTCCGCACGAGATTTTTCCTGTTCGTGGCGAGGTGGCGAAATTTTATAAATCCCGAAGAGAAAATATTTTTCATTTGGGAATGAATTTGTATCCAGTTCCTCATCCGCTCGATGCTAATGGCAAAAAATTTGTTATTCCGTTCAATGAGTTTAAGAAATTATTTAAAGCGAAAAAAATATTGAAAACAGTCGGCACTCATTTGACGCCTGCGTTTGATTTGATCGATGGAAGCTATGAAATTGGAAATACGGTGACGATTGGCCCTGCGACAAAATCCGTAATGGACAAAGAGGATTATACCACTGATTTGTACCTGCCAGAATATTATTTTGAAATGGTGCATCCCTTCTTTCCCAATTTGAAAATCGATGATATTTCTTTGCATCAAACAGGAATTCAAGCCAAATTGAAAAACCAGTTTGATTGGGTCATTGAACCTGATAAAAAATATCC
>CBFDBN010000163.1:0-7945 GCA_965603055.1 uncultured bacterium
ATATATTTTTTACAACGGAAATTAGTATTCGTTAGTTAGAATTAAATAAGGGATCAAATGAAAAATCGAAATCTCTATAAATTTATTTTTATTTTCGTTTTTTTTACTGTCTCAATTGCATTTGCAAACCAACCACTAATCCGCTTCGCCTGGTTGAGTGATACCCATGTCGGCGGCAGAACCGGGGCAGAAGATTTGCGAGAGGCGGTTCAAGATATCAATTCGCTCCCAGGAATTGACTTCGTCATGCTTTCGGGTGATATTACCGAGATGGGAAGCAATGCCGAGCTTGAATTGGCAAAAGCAATTCTTGACAGCTTGAACAAACCCTATCATATCATCCCGGGAAATCATGACACCAAATGGTCGGAATCGGGATGCACCAAATTTTCTGATTTATGGGGAGAAGATAAATTAAATTTTGAATTTAAAACATATCGGTTTATCGGAATGCACCAGGGTCCGTTGATGCGAATGGGGGATGGACATTTTGCGCCCGAAGACCTGCGCTGGCTGGATTCCCAGCTCGCAACGCTACCGGATAAAAATCATCCGATCATTTTCATTACCCACTATCCCATCGATCCTTCCATCGACAATTGGTATGAAGTGATTGATCGATTGAAGCGTTTCAATGTGAAGGTCGTTTTGTGCGGACATGGTCACCGCAATAAAGTGCTCGATTTTGAAGGAATCCCTGGTGTGATGGGGCGATCATGCTTGCGAAGGGATCGAAAGCATGGGGGATATAATATCGTTGAAATTAAAAATGATAGCCTGTTCTTTTTTGAGCGAATGACGCTTGAAGCAACAAATCCGGCCTGGCATTCTATTTCAATTGAAAAATTAAAATTTAACACCGATTTAAACCAGTACCAGCGCCCCGATTTTTCAATCAATCAAAAATATCCCAATGTGAAAATAAACTGGAAATTTGAGACCGATTTTACCATTGCTTCAACACCTGCGGTCTGGAAGGATTACGTTGTCGTTGGTAATAGCGAAGGAATGGTGTATGGACTGTATTTAAAAGATGGAACGAAGCGATGGGATTTTAAAACCGAAAAAAGTGTATTTTCATCTCCGAATATTACTGATGAGAAAGTTGTGTTTGGTTCGTCGGATAAAAATATTTATTGTCTCAATGTAAAAGATGGAAAATTATTATGGAAAATTTCGACCCAGGCGCCGGTTGTCGCTGCTCCTGTAATCGAGAAAGGGATTGTATATGTTGGAGGGAGTGATGGAAAGTTTCGTGCCATTAATTTGAAAACTGGAGAATTGATATGGGAATTTGATAATATCAATAGTTTCGTTGAGACAAAACCACTCCTCTATCAGGAAAAAGTTATCTTTGGTGCCTGGGATACCTATTTATATGCGCTTAATATTAAAGATGGAACGTTGGCATGGAAGTGGTCGAATGACAATGCCGGTCAGTTGTATTCACCAGCCGCGTGTTTGCCGGTTGCCTCGAACAACAAAATATTTATCGTTGCGCCAGACCGATTTATGACAGCCATTGAAGCAAAAACAGGACAGACTGTGTGGAGATCGAATAAACATAAAGTACGTGAAGCCATTGGTATTTCAGAAGATGAGAAGTCTATTTTTGCTCGCTGCATGGATGATACCCTATTTGCTTTCTCATCAGTCTCACCAACGCAAGAACTAATTTGGTCTACTGCTTGTGGCTACGGTTATGATATTGATCCTTCGATGCCAACAGAAAAGGATGGGATCATTTATTTTGGAACGAAAAACGGCTATCTTTTTGCCATTGAGGCAGAATCAGGGCAGCTAAAATATCAATTTCGAGTCGGTGTGACAGTTGTGAATACGGTTACTCCTGTCAATCAAAATCAAGTAGTTTTAACGGACATGGATGGCAGAGTTATAATGATTGAAAGGTTTTAAAAAAAATGATGAAAATACGTTTTATCTTTTTGCTGTTATTTTTCAATATTGTTCTTTTTAATATTGAGGTTTTTGGCGCAGGTAAGGTTTACCTGGTCATTGGCTCTGACACCGCAATCTGGGAAGGTATGAGTGTCGGAAGATATCATTGTTCCTACAACATCGACCTTTACACCAATCCCCAGCGGAATGCCTATAAAGTCATGGATCCGGCATTTCGCGCCCAATTTGTCGATTCGTACGGACAGCCATTAAAAATGACCTGGTGGATGATGGCTGGTAATATTTTCCGCTACGCCACCAACCGAAATATTCCAGTTCCCAATATCATGACCATGTACCTGATGCAGAAATATCATGGCGATGCCATTCGACAGACTGGCGATGAGCTGTCATTACATTATCACACCTTTGGCTGGACCGATTACAACGGCGATGGTTTCTGGTGGTGGAACCAGACGCTTACTTTCCTTGAATGCCAGGATGATTTTGATTATACCCTGTGTCAATTTTTGCTTGAAGAAAACGTCTTTCCAGTCTCGTTTCGCAGCGGCTGGCATTACATGGATAATGACTGGCAGCACTATCTCGACCAGATACTCCCATACAGTATGCACAATGATTATCCCAATGACCGCACTGATACTACAGAGCCGTTGGACAATACTTATCACTGGGCACAAGCACCGCAAGAATGGGTACCTTTCCATCCTTCTCCTGAGAATTACCAAGTTCCCGGTGATGGTCCCGGCTGGAACGTCCGATCAGCACATTTTTCTACGACACGCTATCGTGATTACCTGCACGAGATTTTCAAGCAAGCCAATGAAGGTATCGACCAGGTTGCCTGTATCTGGGGGCATTTGCCAGAAACGGACTTCCTGGTAAATATTCAGAAAATAGACAGCGTGGCGCATCACCTGGCTGGTATTTATCCTGATGTTAAGTTTCACTACTGCACTGCAATCGAAGCCATGCAGCGCTGGCAAAAGACAACTGATGTCACGCCTCCGCAGCTTGTTTTTAATCATATCGAAACCGGGGATGATGTGACTTTTATCATTGAAACCGATGAGGCGATTTTTCAACAGCAGCCTTTTGTGGCAGTGAAAGATATTTATGAAAATTATTTCATTTCGCCATGCCAATCCATGGGGCAAAACCAGTGGCAAACAATAAATCCAATTAATAAAAACTTATTAGCCAAAGCCGGTGTAGCCGTATGCGACACCGTCGGCAACCAGGCAATTGATTTCATCCGCTTTTTGCCCGACGATATCTATGTCGATAACTGCGATGCTAATTTTATGACCGAGCAGGGCAATTGGTCAATCTCATCGAATTGCGCTTGGGGGCTGGATTCGTACCAGACGCAGTTGACGGCGGAAGATACGGCTAAAGCAAAATGGATACCTCAAATCGAGCAACCCGGTTACTACAATATTTTTGTTCAGGTCCCAACCGTTCCGGATCCCGCAACACAAATATCTTTTCATATATTCAATGATACACAATGCGTTGATACGGTGGTTTTTAATGAGCCGTTGCCCGCTATAGATTGGGTTTACGTTGGAACAGCCATGATAGAAGCCGGATCGGGCAGCTACCTGGAAATGTCCATCGACGGGAATAAACAGCCGGGGAAAATGGCGGCAGCAGATGTCGCAAAATTTTCAGCCCTGGTGCGGGAAAGAGATTTATATGTCCAGCAAAATCTTGTCGACCTGGGCGAGGTATCCCAGGACGATACCACGATTTTGAATTTAAAAATTTCCAACCGCGGCTATCAGGATTTAACATTATCAAATATGACATCAGCCAATAATAATTTTTCAATTTATCTGGAATTTCCGATGACAATTCCTGGGATGAGTCATATTAACATACCCCTTAAATTTTATTTTCAAACCAAAGGGGTTATCACCGATACCTTATTTGTCAGCAGCGATGATCCGTTCGAGCCAATCTGTTCCATTGTATTTCATGCCAATGTCCAATCTTTTTTCACTATTATCGATAATGAGGATTCTCTAAATTATCGAGAATATGGTAGTTGGTCTACCAGCGTCGCGCAGGCTTATGGTCCATCGAGCCGTTATAGCTGGCTAAACCGGACTCCAAGAGCAAGTGCGACATTTACCGCGCAGCTCAAAATAGATGGTATCTATGAGATTTTTGAAATTGTCCCTAAAACAGTTAATGCATCGAATTATGCGGTCTATGTTCTTAGTATTGCCGATGTGGTTGTCGATTCGATCGTGATCGATCAGAACGAGGGCAGTGGTTATTGGGTGTCTTTGGGACGTTATTCCCTGCCAGCAGGTATGGACATCACAATCAAAGTGGTTGATACAGGGAAAAATACCAATCCAAATTCGGTGCTTCGAGCCGATGCGGTAAAAATTGCTTTAATTTCTGAAATTTCAGATGTAAATTTATACGATGGCAAAAATCCAATGCCGTTTCACCTGGCGCAAAACTATCCCAATCCGTTTAATAACAGCACCACTTTTCATTATATAATACCGAAAGAGACAAAAGTGAGATTATCTGTTTTAAATCTATTGGGTCAGGAAGTAGCGAGGCTGGTAGATGAAAATCAGATGTCAGGCAGCTATACAATAAACTGGTCAGCGAAATATCTGGCATCGGGAATATATCTGTATCGACTGGAAACGGATAGTCATTATATGGTAAGAAAATTAACAGTTATCAAGTAGAGAGAACGAATAGATAATATTTTTTCTACAAGTTTAAAACATTATTAAGGAAATCATTCATGCGAAAGTTATACTTTTTTATTTTCATGTCAATTTTCATCAGTAAATTTAACTTCGCTAATGCAGGTGTGAAAGTAAAAGGAGATGCGATTAAGCTCATTGGTGGCGAGGGAGTCGGATCAGCCCATAGTACTCTGAAATAGGGAGAGCCTATTACCTGGGGAAGGGGCTGACAGCAATACGTAGCTCGTAAAGGAAACATTAACCGAACAGTTGGATCGGAGAAATTGGCACCAGATAAGACACGAATATTAAGCTTTAGCAAATTTCGGATTGTTAACGCCACGAATTGCTGAGCAACGAAATTATCAATTGAATTTCTTCAGGCGTCATGCTGGTGCGGAAGCGAGTATTGCTGAAGAGCCCGTTGCGGGGAAACTTCCACCGAAATAAGCCGTGGAGTTAGACTTCACGGCTATTTTTTTATACGTTTTGCGTTTTGAGGTCATAGAGTGTTGGAAATCTTAAGGGCTAAAAATTTCCTTTTATCACAATTGAAACTTTTAAATCACTAAGGCATTCAAAATGATAATTCTAGAAAGATCATAGTATGCCAATAATTTTTTCAACTGATGAGGTAGGTTACAATGAGCAGCATCAAAAAAGAAATTGCCCTGGCATTATCAGGCGGCGGCTTTCGAGCAACACTTTTTACCCTGGGGAGCCTGTGGCGGTTAAACGAATTTGGATTATTACCGCGTATCAACAGGATTACCAGTGTGTCTGGCGGATCCATTACATCAGCTTTTCTTGCAATGAAATGGAGTGAGCTTGAATTTGATAAAGATACAGGTGTTGCGACTAATTTTATGACAGTTATTGCTGAGCCGCTTCAACAATTCTGTTCAAAGTCATTAGATATTATGGCGGGAATAAGTGGACTCTTGTTACCATTTACAACAATTGGAAACAAAGTCGCCGAACGATATTCAAAGCGACTTTTTGGAGCAAAAACACTCCAGGATATCCCAACGCCGGGAAAAGGACCTGAATTTATCTTTTATGCGACCAGCCTACAAACCGGCGCCAGTGTCCGTTTTACAAAGGCTTCGATTGCTGATTATAAAGTGGGTGAATTACTCAATCCAGAGCTATCCCTTGCTAAAGTTGTTGGAGCCTCCAGTGCATTTCCTCCTTTCTTTTCCCCGGTGATTATCAAATGTGATCCGTTAAAATCAAGAAAAACAAGAGGTGCTTTCTTATATGATAATTTAGACCTTCGTAAAAAAATGGTTCTTGGCGATGGCGGAATATATGATAATATGGGACTGGAAGCGGTCTGGGATGATAATTTCAAGACAGTTTTTGTCTGTGATGCCGGGGCGCCATTCAAAATTAATAAGAAACCACGACGAAACTGGTTCCTGCAATCATTGCGTGTCAGCTCGATTATTACTGAACAAACCCGTGCCTTACGAAAACGAGCATTAATCAAGAACTATTTAAAAGTTGATGATCAGGGCAATCATCTTAAATATGGTGGAACCTATTGGGGCATTGCAACTGAAATTAATAATTATAAGCTTGAAGACGCAATGGTCAAGGATAACGAGAAGACAGCATCCCTGAAGTATATCAAGACGCGGCTGAATGCGTTTTCTAAAGAGCGACAGGGGAATCTTATCAATTGGGGCTATGCGCTGACAGATACCGCGCTACGAAGATGGTATTTTAAAGATAAAAAGGAACCGGGTAAATGGCCATTTCTTGAATATGCCCTGGATAGGTATGAATGAATGGCAATTAGTGCCTAAAAAGTTAATTTCTTGCCTAAAGAACAAAGACTTTTTAGGTCTCAGAAATGAAATGTCTCAGAATCAAAAATTAAAAATTCATTTCTGTGGATTTCATTTCTGAGGGCAAATTCTTTTTCTTTTTGGTTCTGGCTTGTCCAGGTTAGGTAATTAGATAAATTAAGTAATAAGCTGTTTTATCCCAATTACACCGGGGAGACAATTGATGTGAACGGCGGCTTGTTTATGAGGTGAGAATTGTTATCTTCGGAATATATGCAAGCAAGCTGGAATATAAAATCCCAAAATATTAACTAAGATGAAAAAAGTATTTGCTTTTTAAGTTGATATATCTTATATTAAGCTGCTAATTAATTGTACCCTGTATTTCTGCTTTTCCGTTTTTGTAATATGGCTTTTTTTAAGATTACACTCGTAAAACAAATTAACTCGCTGAGGAGAGTATCCAAGCTTTTCGATGCGATTTTTTTTTACCTGGAACAGGCTGAGAGCAGAGTTGTACGTAACACCCTTAATTCTTAAATAAGGAACTATTCAATGGAAACAGGAACTGTAAAATGGTTTAACGGCTCTAAGGGGTATGGCTTTATCACCCGCGAACAAGGTGATGACGTATTTGTTCATTACAAAGCGATCGCAGGCGAAGGCTACAAATCGCTGGAAGAGGGCCAACAGGTCGAGTTTGACGTGGAGCAAGGACCTAAGGGACTACAAGCCGCTAACGTCAAAAAAATATAATTTTGGACCATTTTGAAAAAGCCTTGGTCAATTTTGATCAGGGCTTTTTTTGTGCCTGGTTTAGTGAGGTATGCGATATGCAAGATCTCTTATGAACAGAAAATCAATAACTATACAGCAAAAGTGTCTATGCCGAAAAAGTGTATTCGGTTCGAAGACCTGATTTATTCTCATGATTAATTATATGATTGTACATTAAATTTCCAATAATATTTGTTTTACAATTATTCCTCTAATATTTCCAATTTCATCTACCGTGCGGCAATTCCTTACTTATTTCACTTGATTTATTGGTCTGGAATGTTTATTTTAAGCCCTATCAAAAATGACTATTTTCTATGGCTGGTGAACACATATTCGAATAAATTTTATGTCAAGAATCAATATCGCTATTATCGGATGCGGAGACATGGGAGTTATTCATGCGGAATCGCTGGAAAAAATACCGGCAGCAAAGCTTTATGCCTGCTGTGATCTGAATGAAAGAAAAGGTCAATCTTTTAGCGAGCGATTTCGTATCCGATATGTAAATTCCAATCCAGCGGAAATTTTTAATGATCCCAAAATTGATGCCGTTTATATTGTTTCGACCACCAACAGCCATTTATCTCTGTTTCGTCACGCAGTGAAGTCAGATAAACATATTTTGATAGAAAAACCGTTAGCACTTTCAGGTGAACAGGCTTATAAAATTTATCAATTATCACAGCAATCTCAAGCCATCCTGATGACGGCTTTCAAATTTAGATTTTATTC
>CBFDBN010000164.1:0-7942 GCA_965603055.1 uncultured bacterium
TCCGTTCAATCCGTGTTCAGAAAAAATTAGGAGAAAGAAAATGTCCCTCCGCGAACGCGGTTATATGAATAATATTCTCAGGGTTGATCTGACGACTGGCAAATTTAAGACGCAAAAATTAGATGAAAAAATCATGCCGCTGGTATTAGGCGGAAAAGGTCTTGCCAGCTTAATTCTTTTTAACGAGCTTTCACCACACACTGATGCCCTGGCTCCCGAGGTGCCGTTGATTTTTGCCGTTGGACCTCTTACCGGAACAACTGCTCCCACTGCTGGCAGATTGGGGGTTTTCACGAAGAGTCCTGCCACCAATACAATCCTTGATTCGTATTGTGGTGGTTTTTTCGGACAGACTATGAAATGGGCGGGATATGATGCAATCGTTATAACCGGCAAAGCTGAAACACCAAACGTTCTGATGATCGATAACGATGAAGTGCGCCTCGAAGATGCTAATGATCTTTGGGGATTGGGAACGATGCCGGCGACTTCAAAATTGAGAAAAAAATATGGCGATAATTTTAGAACCGCAGTTATCGGACAGGCAGGGGAGAGACAGGCACCGATTGCCGGTATCTTCTGTGATTTACGGACAGCAGGACGTGGTGGCGCTGGCGCGGTCATGGGATCGAAAAATTTGAAAGGGATTGCGGTACGAGGTACAGGATCGGTGGCGGTTCATGATCCCGATTTGTTTCAAGAAATGGTCTGGGTTGCCAACCGGATGCTGCGGATGAGCTCGCAAGTTAAACGGATGCAGGATCACGGCACTGCCAATATTGTCGAATTGATAAATGCCGCTGGGGGACTGCCGACACGGAATTTCCAGTCAGGACAATTTGAGGGGCATAAGGAATTATGGGGTGAGACCTGGACTGAAGATTACTGGAAGGAATCGGCTGCCTGCTTTGGCTGTGGCATCGGTTGTACCAAAATCGCCAAACATAAAAAGCATGGTTTTCGAATTGATGGTCCCGAATATGAAACTATTTTTGCTGTGGGCAGTAATTGTGGCGTTACCGATCGTGAGGCAATTATCGAAGTGAATTATCTCTGTGACGAATATGGGATTGACACGATTAGTGTAGGCGTCATTATCAGCTTTGTGATGGAGCTTTTTCAGCGAGGTATTCTAAAGGCTGCTGACATCGATGGCATTGAAGCGAAGTTCGGTAGCGGTGAAGCATTAATTGAATTGACCAAAATAATCTGCGAAGGTGAAGGTATTGGTCGACAACTTGAAAAAGGCGTTCAGGAGTTCAGCAAAAACTACCCCGGCAGTGAAAGCTTTGCCATGCATGTGAAGGGATTGGAAATGCCGGGATATTTACCCCGTGGAGCTAAGGGTGTTGGATTGAGTTACGCTATTTCTGAGCGAGGTGCCTGCCATCTTCATGGTTCTCCTTTGAGCGAATTAATGGGCGGTGCAGATCCGTTAGCCGTTTCTGGCAAAGCCGATTTGTTTAAAATGAACCAGCTCGATATTGCGGTGATCGACAGCGCTATCCTCTGTTATTTCACCAAATTCGGCTTTACGCTGAAAGAAGTTTGGCAGATGATCAATTCCTGCACTGGATTTAATTACCGCAATCCCCGCGAGCTGGAAAAAGTAGGGGAGAGGGTGACCACTTTGGCTCGACTTTTCAATGTCCGAGAAGGATTCACTAAAAAGGATGATATTCTACCCTCACGCTGTTTAAGCGAACCGCTTGCATCTGGTCCTGCCAAAGGACATGTCGTCGAATTAGACGAAATGCGCTCAGAGTATTACCAGTTAATGGGCTGGGATGAAAACGGTGTACCAACTGCGGAAAAACTTAGACAATTGAGATTGAATGAGATTTGTCAGTAATTGGAATGAATGTTGCCGATGGGACAAGAATTTGGCAACTAATCTGTAAGATCGAGGCGCCAAATGAAGAAGTTGCTTTTTTTGCATTAAACGGCTCGAGGTCATCTTTGACGCAAATACTCAAAGAAGCAGAAGAAGTGAAATTGTTTCAATTAGTTGGTGGTGGTTTATTTTGGGAATGAACCGAAATTTTTTACTGAAGTAATTTGCTATCCTTTTACCGCTAAATTTCTTACGAATCTTCTCCCTATTCTTCTGTTTAAAGCAATTCATAAGTAAGTTGACAAAGTACCACAAATCTCCCTCGGTTGCTATATGGCACAAATAAAGGCGGACTTCCAGTTTGTGGACAATATTCATTGTAGGCATCTGTTTCTACATTTTATTTTGAGCAAACAAGATTGTTTGCCTTACAGTGTACGGACCGACACTAAATAGTTATGAAATTTTGCTAATATGTGAAACAAGAATTTAAATTAACTGGTTAATTCATATAGATCGAATCATAATTATTTTCGTGATCGATTATCACATCTCTCTAATGAGGACACTTATGGTTGCGTTATGGATTGATTGTCTGGTTCGCAATTTTATATCAAATTTAGATATGCGGGAGAATATTTTGCAACATTAAAATTTAGCCCTTCCAACAAAAATAATGTTTTTTATAAAAAGTTAAGGGATGCTGTGTGAGTGAGAAAATAAAAATAGGTCAAATCGAAAATTGGACAATTATTAAGGTAGAAGTCGACCATATTTTTGTCACTAATGGAATTGTTGAGGGAATTATTGATCGCTCAGAAATTTCGTATTTTCGATTAGATGAGAATTTAACGCTACGATTTAGCGCTGGGCAAAAATTAAGAGCAATGGTCCTGAGCATCCCTGAAACTGGTCCCATTATTCTGGGGATCAAACAGATCGATGATCCAGCATGGAAAAGATTTGCTTCGGAAAGAAGGATTGGCGAAAAAGTGTTTGGACGGGTGCTTCGGGTTCATCAACATGAAGGAGCGCTGATTCAGATTGAGCATTCCGGTGGTGTCATTGGAAGAATTCCTTCGGAAGAGAAAATTGAGGTTGGAAATGGGGATGCTTATTTATTAGCTGGCGATCGGGTTCGAGCAATTCTTGTCGGTCTTGATGACGAGCATCGATGTGCCATGCTTTCTTTGAGACGATTGATTCAATCGAAAGACATTTGGAATGGTCATTCGACTTTTACAATTGGTGACCTGTTCGGAGAAGAGTTAAGACTGTTATCACTACGAATGGGATTAATTGGGCAGCACTCCTTTGATTCTGCGATTCGAAAATTAAAGGAGTTAAATATTAAAACAATCCTATTTTGCGATGACGATGAGCAGGTCTGTGAAACGTATCGCCAGAGTTTTGAAATCGCTGGTTTTCAAGTCATAAAAGCTCATGGAGGAAAAAATGGCATTGAGAAAGGATTATCCTCAAATTTTGAGCTGGCAGTTATCGATCTCCACATGGTCGACATTGACGGCAGTGAAGTAGCAAAAGTAATTCGAGAAGCAAAGCCCCAAGTATACATCATCATCGTTTCAGGAATTAGTAATTATAAAAAATATGGGTATGGAGAAAAGCTTCAACAACTTGGTCTTTATAAATTTGTCATTCGAAAACCATTTACAATAAAAGACATCAGCAAGGTATTAGAAAGAAATGATGAAGCAACCAGCGAAGCAGTGAGTGTAGCATCCTTTGTCGATATCCTTTCTCAAACGGTGAAAGAATCATTTAAGCTGGAAGACACGTTAGAGAGAATTTTAGATCATATCAAGGAAATCACCGGCGCTGATGCTGTTTGTGTGTTTGCGGCTCAAACAATTGATCCCCGGATCGAATTGGTTGCTGTTTCCGGGGATTTTCCACTGGAATTTGACCAGGAAACTCTCAATCGGAGTCCTGTGAAAGATGTTATTATTGAAGAGCGGAACATAAATGACCTGGAAATTTCTGAAGCTGCCAGATTTTCTGGACATTATTATACCAATCTTTATAAGATTTATGCTTGTCGAAGCGTAATCGCCCAACCGTTAAATCTCAGTGGCGAACGACGATACGCATTATTTATTATGTCTAAAACAATCAAAAAAGAATGGCAGAAATTTTCTATTCAACTCCCGGCACTGGCAGAAGTTGTCGCCACTTCCATTGAAAAAAAGCTGCTGGAAGAGACGTTTGTCAGTCATCAACAATTTTATACGATAGGGCAGATCTCATCAAGTTTAATTCATGAACTAAAAAATGAAGAACAAATTATATCGAATTCTATTCTTCAATTGTCCTATCTGGCGCAAAAAGTACGAAGCGAAAATGAATCGTTAACTTATGGGGATGAAAAATTCCAGGCTGATTTTCATTTTGCCGTTGATACTTTAGTTAAATACAACGACAGGATTGGCAAAATTCAAAATCTTTTCCTTACTTTTCAACAACGTCACGAGGTACAAAAAGTCAACATTGCCCAGCATATCGAGTTATTATGCGAAACGTTACAGCCTTATGCTAAAGATCAAAAGGTTCATTTAGGTTATCAGAATTATTCATCATTAATACCGGCAATAAATATCAATTTACCTTATCTGAACCAAATTCTAATAAATTTGATTATGAATAGTGTTGAACAAACTCAGCGGATTCGTAAAGAAAATGGCAAAGTGGAAATTAGTTGTCAAATGAAAAGTGGCGATCAACGCTGCATTAAAATCAGTGTGAAGGATAATGGACCGGGAATCCATGAAGTCCATCGATTGAAAATCTTTGATCTGTTGTTTACTTCCAAGCCAAAAGGAACGGGAATGGGACTTTATATCTCCCGTGCCTTTGCCCGGGTGCTTGAAGGAAAATTGTATATCGAATACACCTGTCGTTTTGACGGGACAGTAATGTCACTCGAACTTCCTATCAAATAAGTGGAATGAACTATGGAAAAACCGTTTTATCAATTAAATAAATATATTCAGATTCTTGTTGCAGATGATATCGCTGACCTGAGAAAGCAGTGGTGTTGGTTTCTGCAGGAAGAAGGTTATTCCACCTGTGAGGCAGCTTCAGCAGATGAGGTGCTTTCAAAAATAGACAAGGTTCATATCGTTTTACTGGATTACTATATTAATGGATCTCCGACCGGTCCCGAATTGATAAGAAAAATTAGATCAATTCGAGAAAAAGATTTAGGGATTATTATTATTACGGGAAAAGTAACATTAGAGGAGAAAAGTGACTGTATCTATGCTGGTGCGAGCGC
Source organism: uncultured bacterium (assembly GCA_965603055.1). Classification (GTDB taxonomy): domain Bacteria; phylum Zhuqueibacterota; class Zhuqueibacteria; order Thermofontimicrobiales; family Thermofontimicrobiaceae; genus CBFDBN01. The sequence continues at coordinate 5,130 of CBFDBN010000164.1, forward strand.
ATTTTTTGTAAAAGGGAGTTTTGATTTTACGGATGTATTACCCTGGATTCGCGAGATCACTTACCGCGTCTGGCTGGAAGGAATCTTGAATGCCATGCCCGATCAAGTTCTGTTATTAGGACGGGATAGCACCATCATCTGGGCGAATGAGGCGAAGCGAAAAAGATTCCATCTTCCGGATCAACCAGATACTGAAATCATTGGAAAACCTTACCTGGGCACGCTGGAAGTAAAGGGTGATGTTGATCCCAACGATTCCCGTTTCGCACTGGGTTCTCCCTCGAAATACGCGATGGATAATGTTGAAATCGTCCGAACTGAGTGGAAATTTCAGCATTCGATTGAAAAACAATATCGCTGGATTGAATTATCAGTCGGACCAATCAAAGATTCACGGGGGGAAGTCATTGCCGCAGCCGAAGTTGCTCGGGATGTCACCTTAAAAAAAGAAATGCATGAACATTTATCTTATGTGCGTGCCCAACATAGTTGGCAGGACAGAATCATCCTATTTTTAGAAGGAATTGAAAAATTGGGTGGTAAACGCTCTCGTCTTTATTTGAGAATTAATAATGCGAAACAGTTCAAATTAGTGGCAACGAGAGGAATGGGAAATTTTAAGACATCGCCCAGTCTGGATATTGCCAGGGATTTTCCAACAAAAAAACTTGAAGAGATACAAGTACCGATGCTCATTAAGATTGATACTGAAAATGTTGACCGAGAGTTAGAGCAAGATAAAACTGTAATATATATCTGGCATGAAGGCGTTAATAAACGACGAACCCAATTGAAGAATGTAAAACAATGGCTGGAATTACCTTTATTAGCGCCAGATGAAAAACACCCCGGAAAATGGTTTCTCTTCGGCAAAGTTTCTGTTGATAAGGGCGATCCTGAACAATTCTTCAAAGCCTATGAGATCCAGTTAATGGCAGAGTATGCTCGATTGGGCAGTGAATGTATCAATAATGCTCGTGTTCGTGAAGAACTGGAATTATACTATAATATGCACGAAGCCTTTCTGCAATCTGAACAGGAGATATTAAATATCGAAGCGGACAGAAAAACACTTTTTGAGAAAGCGGTCCAGAGAATATGTGAGATTATTGGCACACGGGTGTGCTGTTTATTTGTATGGGACAAAAAAAATCAAAAGCTAATCCGAGCCCATAGTTTTGGAAAAGATATTAATGGAAAGATTATTAAGGCGGATCAGTTCCCTCAAGAGACTTATGGGAGAGATGAATGGCTCACCGGGGCTTTGTTATCGGAGTGGTTGAATAGTAATAAACCGAGGCTTGTTCGATCCTATAATGAGATTCAAAATCTGGATTTACTTGATCGCAGCATGGTCAAACGATATGAAGAACTGACATCCGAAGCGATAACCACTGTAATTTATGCTTCACTGGGAGCACCAGATAAACCATTCGGTTTGTTAAGAGCTGCAAATAAGATTCATGAGGATGAATTTGGTGACCGAAAATTTAAACAACGTGACGAAGAGATGGTTGAAGCTTTAGCCGCTCAAATTACATTAGCAATCAGTAATTTACGGTTATTAGAGAGTTATCAAAAGGCACAAAAAGAGAAAGAAAATTATCTACAAATTCTGACCCATCAATTGCGATCACCGGTCTCGAACGTTCTTCATATAACAGACAATATATTACAGCGTAACTTTCCTAGAAAAAAAATGACGGAAAGTATTGATAAAATTCAAGAATCCACCCATTACTTTAAAAATGTAATACAAAATTTTGAAACAGTAGTCCAGCGAGCGAAATTGCCCGAGCTGAATTTAAAAGCTATAAAAGTTGGTCCCATTCTCCGAAAGTGTGTAGACCTGTTGCTGCTCAATGATGCGGTTGTCATCTCGGATGGGGTGGATGAACTACCTGAAATTGAGGCAGATGAAGATCGGCTTGATCAGATATTTATCAATCTGCTGGACAATGCTAGAAAATATACACTCGATGAAAAGGCTCAAATTCAGGTCGAAGTTGAAAATAATGAACATACCGTTGCGATTTCTATAATTAACATTGGCCCAATTATTGCAGATCATGAAATCAATCGAATTCTTGAATTCGGAGAAAGGCTGAAAGAAGCCAAAGCCATCAGTACCACTGGTAGCGGCATTGGCTTAACCGCAACCAAAATTGTGTTAGATCATTTAAATGGAGAACTCACAATTACCAGTACTCCGCTTGGATCTGGTAAAGCGAGCAATGTTTTCAAAGTAATTTTGCCCAAAGGGGGAGATTAACATGAAAAAGAAATGGATTTTATTAGTAGATGATGATGTCGAACATACGTTTGGTATCGAACAACGTCTTAAAATGGATAGTTTTAAAGTTGAGCGGGCAACAACCGCACAGCAGGCATGGGATATGCTTCAGTCCCGTCGCAAGAAATTTTATGGTGTGATTATCGATATTATGCTGCCATCCGGTGGTTTGTTTACGTATGATGAAACCGACCAGGATTTAAAAACCGGCATTCGGTTATGTGAAAAGATCAAAAATGAATTGAAGCGTACGCTGAAAATTATCGGTCTCACCAACCACCATGATGAAAAAATTAAAAAACAATTCATCCAGGCTGGTGGAGATAACTGCTATGAGAAGTTAGAAAATGGTGTCGCTGGAATAATTTCACAAGACTTATCGAATGATGCTTCATGAAAATTCTGATGCTTTTATATTTCAAATGATCTTTATGTAGACATCTAAAAAATAGGGTATATTGTCAATTCGAGCGGAGCGAGAAATCTGGTTAACGAATTGATATTATAAAATATACAGATT
>CBFDBN010000165.1:0-7928 GCA_965603055.1 uncultured bacterium
CCTGGACAACTTGTGGTTTGGATGCTGTTTATAGTAGTGTAACCGTAGTTAATGATAAGGAAATAACAAAGGGTACTGATTACAAAAACAGGTTAGATGATAATTATCTCTGGATTCAAGTCTGCGCACATTCCTATCCAGGGGGACATTCATTTAAATATAATAATGGAAATGATAAAGATTATGTTTATGTTAATGATATTATAACTATTGATCCAGTAGCTTATTTTTACAATTTATTTGCCTGCTCAAATGCACGATACGTAGAGACTGATTACATGGGTGGTTGGTATATATTTGTAGATAGTTACGGTCTCGGTGCGGTTGGCACAACAAAAAAAGGTAGCATGAAAGTTTTTGAGGAATTTTATAATCCTTTGGCAGACGGTGCGACATTAGGTGATGCGTTTAAATATTGGTTTAATCAACGGGCTATCGGTGGATTTGATGATCATGATAAAAGATGGTATTATGGCATGACCTTATTGGGCGATCCGACTTTAACCTGCGCCACCCCTTATACCTTGCCGGAATTAGTTGGGCAATCCATCAGCTTTACACCAACCTCAACCACACAGGGCGCCGATGTATCATTTACCGGCACGATTGAAAACCAGGGCAATGTTGCCGCTGGAACATTTCATCTAAACTACTACCTCTCTGATGATAATACTTCTTTCGATTACGGCAATGCCACATATTTGGGCACTGATATGATATCCGCAATAAATCCATTATCATCCGCGAGTTCGACAACTACCTTTCAAATTCCCTCCACTGTTGTTGGTGATTACTATGTATGGATCGTTATCGATCCATTAAATGCGGTTACTGAAGCTTATGAATATAATAATAAATTATGTTCCACCACCACGCTTACTGTTAGCGGCGGCTACACTATTTTTGATGATTTTGAAGATGGAATCGCCGATGGCTGGATCCCCAAGACTCCGTCTCGCTGGGCTGTTGTGTTTGATGAAGGAGATTATTCTTATTTCTTAAATACCAGCAATTATACCAATGATGAACGCTCCATTATTGCTGGTTACGAGTTTTTCGATTTTGATTTGAAAGTAAAGATAAAATCTCCTGAAAACCTATCTACCAATCCCGGCGCCAATTATGTTGTCTGGTTCGGCTTTCGAGATGAAGATAATTATTACTACCTGAGATTTGACCACCTCACCTATGAAAATGAGCTGTTCCGACGTTACCAGGGAGTGAACACAGTAATCGCTTCGTATAATGGAATGACAATTAATGATAATAACTATCACCTGATTGGCGTTAACCGATCCGGCAGTCAAATTAATATCTATTTCGATGGCTTCTTAATTATGAGCGTAAGCGACAGCTATTTGCCGGCTGGTAAAATTGCCATCGGATCATTCAACGATTCGGCTTATTTCGATGATGTTGGAATTATCGGGGGATCACCAACCAGCATTGATATAACGGCTCCTCCTGGCGGTGCAAACCTGGCAGTTGGAAGTCCCTATAACATTGCCTGGAATGGCTCGGTAAGCATCAGCAAGGTTAATATTGAGCTATCGACTAATGGCGGTGTTAACTGGTCTCCTTTAATTTCTGGCATAGATAATGATGGCACCTGGACCTGGACTCCCCAGGCGCCGCATAAATCTAACAATTGTAAGGTCCGTATCAGCGATAATTTCGATCTTTCAACTTATGATATCAGCAATACTTTTCAGATTACGGACCATGGCGTGTATACCGCCGTTCGGATCCCCACTTCCATACAGGTGCCAACCATTGATGGTGTTTTAGATGAAAATATCTGGAAATATGCTGACATAGATTCACTTTTGTTTGGCGATACGGAAAACTGGGGACAGCCCTGGACCAGCTTTGACGATAATTTAGTCGTCTGGCGGGCGGTCTGGAGCCCGGCAACAAATCGTCTTTACGTTGCGGTTGAAGTGACTGACGATAGTACCGGTACTTTTGACGATACAAATCCTAATGATCCAAATTATTATCCCTGGAATGACGAATCAATCGAATTTTTTACCGATGGCGACAATAGTGGGGGAGAGTATCGAGATCGATACGATATTGCTCAACAATGGCGAGTTTCCGGGCAGAATATTCGCAATCTGAATAATTATCCTTCGGCTGCCACCAATAGCATATATACTGGAACCGATTTCATCACCGCAGTTCGGCATGGATCAAAAGGGAATTGGATCTGTGAAAGTGTATTCACGATCTATAATTTATTACCAGCTCAACCAAAATTATTAACAGAAGGCGATGTCATTGGTTGGGAAATCTGGTACAACGATTGTGATGATGAAACATGGGAAAATGGACATTTTGTCAGGGACCACCAGACCGGCTGGAAATATACCGGCCAGGCATATTTTTATGCTGATTATTTTGGAGATATGTTATTGGGTCCTTTTACTGCACCTGATAGCATAAATGTTACCATTAATCAAATTGATGCAACTGGCTTTCCAACAATTAACTCCTATGTCTCGGTTTATGACCTGGTCGGAAATGCGATTACTGGATTAAATGAAACCAACTTTTTGGTCAAAGAGGATGGAACCAGGGAATTACCGATCACCGTCGTTCCTTATGGTGGTGCACAGAAAGTCAATGTTGCCATGGCAATGGATTATAGTGGCAGCATGAGTAGTCAGGCGATCACCGATATGGAAACTGCTGCCCATACCTTTGTCAATCTTATGGAAGCAATTGATGCGGGAGCCATATTTAAATTTTCCACTTCTGTTCAAAAAATGATCGGTTTTACACCGGATAAAAATGCCTTGCATAATGCTATAAATACCAGTTTCCCCGGTGCTGGACATGGCACCGCTTTATATGATGCAATTTATGATGCCATAACTGAAGCCATTGGAAAAAGCGGCCGAAAAGCTGTATTGGCATTAACTGACGGAAAGGATACTGGGAGCAGTCATAATGTCGACCAAACCACTGCTCATGCTAATCAATATGGTACCCCGGTTTTTACAATTGGGTTGGGTTCCAGTATTAATGAAACTGTTTTAAAGAAAATTGCCAATGAAACCGGCGGTGAATATTACCGTGCGCCCACTTCCAGTGACCTGGAAGAAATATACAAAAAAATCTCCGAATACCTGCGAAACCAATATTTAGTGACTTACACCACTCATAATCCAAAACACGACGGCACCTGGCGCAATGTTTTTATCCAGGTTAATTATCTAAATGCAACAGGCAGCGATACATCAGGCTATAGAGCGCCTGCAACAGATTCACTTGATATCTGGATTGCAAAAAATCATCAAGGTCCATCAGGAGGAATTGTTTCGATTCCTGTCAGAATTGGTGATATTGCAAATAAACAGATTTTTGCAGTAGGATTGCAGGTAAGCTATGATCCGCAAGTTCTGCAAGCCATTCTCGCTAATACTTCGGGAACAGTTACTCAAATCTGGGGAACTCCAACTTATGAGATCGTTCCCGGTAAAATCAGGATTGGCATGGCTGGCTCAGCGGCTTTACCAGACTCCGGGCGCCTGGTCAATATTGTATTTAACGTTCTCGGCTCTGAAGGGCAAACCACAATACTTCATTTTGATGAGGCAATGCTCAATGAAGGCATCCCCCCGGCAAGAACCGATGATGGATTTTTCCGGGTGACGACTCAACATTCAATCTCTGGAAAGATCGGGTACTACTCGGATTTTGTCACCAAACCGGTTCCCAAGACGATCGTGAACCTTACTGACGGCACAGTGGCAAAAGATACCACTGATAAGAATGGCTATTATGAGTTTGTCAACCTGGGTCAACTGAATTATAAAGTCAAACCCTATCATGATGGTGACCTGGATGCTGCCATCACACCTTATGATGCGGCTCTTATTTTGCAATATTATGTCCAGTTGATAACCCTGACGCCGTATCAAAAGATCGCTGCGGATGTATCCGGCAATGGTGATATCCAGCCCTGGGATGCTTCACAGGTGCTAAGGCTTTACGTAGGTGATATTCCTGAGTTTCCTGTCGGCAAAGATTGGAAATTTGTTCCCACTAATTTCCAGATCAACGATAATAACTGGCAAACTGCACCTGATTCGTTGACTTATAATCCGCTGACACAAAAGGAAATCAACCAGGATTTTTACGGGATTGTCTATGGCGACGTGTCCGGCAATTGGACCTATCCAGGATCAAAATTGAACAAGGACCAACCGGATCTCATGCTGTCTTCATTATTCAAAACAGAACCAATATATGGATTACCCGGCTCAACTATTGAAATTCCGCTTCAATTCCAGAATTTAAATGCCACCTGCTCTTTTGGTGCCATGCTGGAGTTTAATCGAAATGTTTTTGAATTGAAAGAAATTCTACCTGGCGATAAAATCCAAAAATGGACGCTAAGCTATCGTCAACATGGCGATTCACTTAAATTGGCGCTGGCTGGAACCGAAGCTGTTGATGGAAATTCAGTTTTAGCAATTGCCCGGTTTGAAGTTTCCCCTGGTGTGAAGCCGGGTGAATATCATGAATTATTGATTCATCAGCTATCTTTGAATGAGGTTGATGAGATCGATGTAACAACTCGGATTCAGTACATCGCCAAAAGCTTAATCCCAGCTTCGTTTAAGTTGATGCAGAACCACCCCAATCCTTTCAATGCCTCCACGGAAATTCGATTTGAATTGCCAGAACCGGGTCGTGTTAAGCTGAAAATTTACAACTTACAGGGTCAGGAAGTCAGGAGATTGTTGAATGAAGAAAGGGAAGCCGGTTATCATTCGGTCTATTTCGATGGCAGAAATAACCAGGGCCAATATTTAACCAGCGGTGTTTATATCTTCACGCTGGAAGCTGGGTCGAATATTGAAACAAAAAAAATGATATTAATTCGATAAGATGATGTTGAAACTGATACCATCGTTTTGAGCGATGGTATCAGTCAGGATTGAATACCAATTCGCTGGATATTTCCGCCGATGAGATTGCTTCCATATTGGTTGAGACACCCCAGGTTCAGGAATACAAAAGCGCCATCATCAGCAAAAAAATGGATAAGCCCTACCCTTACGATTGTCATGCCGATTTAATCCGCATCAAAATTGTGGAAGACGTTGCACCAGATCGAGTGCAATTTTCCACTGGAAATGTAACAATTTGTTTTATTTTTGAAGATAGTTTGGAAGAAAATCTTTTTAAGGCGTTTTCTGATAAGCTTTCTATAATGCCATTATAGTCGTTAACAAAAGTTTTTTGAATTCAAAATCATATCTCAATTTTCATACCTGCTTCTATCTTCGTTAAAAGATGATCTGCTGATTGTTCAACAACATCGGAAGCAAGCCCCTCATCGATGTCTGTTAAGAACTCATCCCACGTTCCACCTGGTTCGGCATTATTATGAAGTCGGTTTATTTGAAGCGTACGTTGCAGTTGCCAAAAAGATTTTACAATCTCTTGAATTTGCTTTAATTTTGACAAAGAAATTAATGCCACCCCTCTTTTTCCCTTATCAATATTGATAATAACCTCTTGTTGCTGGGCAATTTCACAGATTTCATCAAAGCGGCTTATTAAGTCGGACAAATTTTTTATAGACATCATATTCATCATCCCTATTAAAAATTGGTTAAAACTAAATGGCTTGTGAAAGATAAATATTTCTTGTTATAACGTCAAGTTTTAAATTTAGTAATAATAAAAAATCCCAACCTGAGACTGAAACACATTAATCCACTTATGTTCAGGGACTCGATTGTTCGTTATTTGAAGAATAAAGCATTCTCAACAGAGGGGATTCAGAATTTTTTGCTTTTTCATCTTAAAAACGGAAATCATTCTCTACATTAAAAATTTCAATGCCTTTCCTTTGTAAGCTTATTTTCAATTCATCAGGCGCAACATCTCCACTAAAAATAACTTTTCGATATTCTTTAAAACGTTTTTTTTGTAAAATGATTTCAACCTGCCTGTAAAATTTGTCGGACAAGGAACTTGTGACTCGTTTACTGTTCAACTTACATTCCCCGATCAAACACAAATCTCCTTTTTCCTGGTAAGCAACAACATCGATTTCATTGTTCCCTCGATCCCAATATTTCCCCACAACATCAAAGGGAAATTTAGAAGCATTTTCAATACATTGCCGCTGCAGCCAATCTATAATGAACTTTTCAAACTGAAAGCCGAAAAAATTGGACAAATCTTCTTTCACTTTGGGAATAATCGAATCCAAAGAATAATTTTCCAGCAGGCTAAAATTCTTTTGAACATAGCGAAACCAGAAGGTCAGGAAGTTGTCTTTTAAATAGTAGCGACTACTTTTCCCATTTTTGATCGTACCATTCCGTATCATACCAAATCGTATTATAAATATAGGAATGATTTTAGAATAAATTGCAACAAAAATTTTCTACTCAGATAAAATTGATGTTGATATTGAAAGATAAATGTTTTATATTATTTAGGAAAATAAATAAAGTAGGAGATCAATTATGGTTCAGTTGACAATGCAAGTCCCTGAAGATCTGGCAAAAAGGATACAACCCATTCGTTCCTGGCTGCCAACAATTTTAGAATTGAGTCTTGTCGGATTCAGGACTTTAGCCACTGAAACCGCTGCCGAGACGATTCAATTCCTGCTGACAAATCCATCACCGCAGGAAGTATTCAATTATCATGCCTCTGAACGTGCCCAACAAAGATTACAGCGGTTACTGACATTGAATGAAGCGGGATTATTGGGCGAAGCTGAACAACTTGAGCTCGATGAATTGCAGCGGATTGAGCACACACTGATTATGCTCAAGGCAAAATTAGCAAAGCAATTGTAACGGGAGAAATGATGCCCTCTAACATTTCAAAACATCTACGACAATTCGTTGCTGAACGTGCCGATTATATCTGTGAATATTGTCGATTACCACAAACTGTTGCACTTCATAAGCATGAGCCTGACCACATTATTCCATTCCAGCATGGTGGTGAAACAGAACAAAGTAATCTCGCCCTGGCATGTATGCGCTGCAATCGTTACAAGGGACCTAATATTGCCTCTTATGATCCGACAACAGGTAAACTTGTCCCTTTGTTCAATCCACGAATTCAGAACTGGGAAAATCATTTTGAATTGAAGGGAGCAATAATTCAACCGATCACTCCTGAAGGGCGTGTCACTGTGAAAATCCTACATTTGAATGATGAAGACCGAGTGGTGGAACGACTACGATTAATTGAAGCTGAATTATATGGATAAAATTTTATCATTTTTGCTTTGTTGTATTTTCTGTTTGAAATTTAAAATTTTGGCAATTGAAATTTGTTTGTTATTTATCATTTGATTTTTGGTATTTTTGTTTCATATATTTTTTTGCTATCGAAGGACGAGGTTGATCCCTGTGATCGATTGATATTGAAAGATGCTTCGGCATTAGTAAATGATGAAGTATTAGTAAAAAGCCCAACCCGAGACTGAAACACATTTATCCACTTATGTTCAGGCTCTCGATTACTCGTTATCTGAAGAATAAGGATTTCTCAGCGGAGTGGATTTAGATTTTTTTGAGCAAGTGGAATGTTTGGCTCTATTGAATCGGGATAAAATTTAATTTTCAAGCCCTAAAGCAATTTTCAATCGTTTATTTATCTCTTGCATCAACTCATCATCCAGCTCTCCCAACACACGAATGACCAGTGATTTGTGAAGTAAGGCTAATTTGTGTGTTCTAAAGATTGATCGGTATTTTAAGCCAGTTTGTAAAAATAATGAATGAGTCCTTTCCAAAATAAAATCTGTTTCGAGCAATTCATCGGGTATTGAAGAAGAAATGAAAAGGCAAAGCACATCGTCTATCTTGTGTAATAAGTCGTCTGGTGTTAAAACGACTGCTGGGCGTACCTTGAAACTGGCTAAATCTGTAAATGGATAG
>CBFDBN010000166.1:0-7916 GCA_965603055.1 uncultured bacterium
ATGTTATTGGTGAAATGATTGGAGAGTTAAATATCGGTCATACCTACATCGGTGGCGGTGATATGCCTCGTGCCAAACGAATTCGGACCGGTTTGCTCGGGGCGCAGATTGTGAAAGATCAATCCGGTTATTTCCAGGTTAAAAAGATACTTGAAGGGCAGAATTGGGCAAATGGCTATCGCTCGCCATTGACCGAAATTGGTGTGAACGCCAAAGAAGGCGATTTTATCCTTGCCGTTAATGGACAATCGACAAAAGGGATGAAAAATATTTATGAGTCCCTGGTGAATACTGTCGGCAAACAAGTGAAGTTAAAAATAAATTCCAGTCCGACGGAAAAAGATAGTCGAGAGGTTACTGTCGTCCCTATCAGCGATGAAGCAAATCTCTATTACTTCAACTGGGTTGAAGATAATATCCGCAAGGTTAATGAAGCCACGGATGGAAAAGTCGGTTATATTCACATTCCGGATATGGGCGCTCATGGATTGAATGAATTTGTGAAATATTATTATCCTCAACTGCGAAAGAAAGCACTGATTATTGATGTGCGAGGTAATGGTGGCGGTAATGTTTCCCCAATGATCATCGAGCGACTGCGTCGTGAAGCTGCCATGATTACCATTGCCAGAAATTCGATACCAAATGTCAATCCTGGTGGAATGGTCTGGGGTCCCAAAGTCTGTCTCATCGATGAATTTTCAGCATCGGATGGCGATATTTTCCCGTATCGATTCAAGCAACACAAACTGGGTAAATTAATTGGTAAACGTACCTGGGGCGGCGTTGTCGGTATTCGCGGCTCATTACCCTTGCTGGATGGCGGTTCTTTGAGAAAACCTGAATTCTCCCGCTATGACCTGGAAGGAAAAGAGTGGATTATGGAGGGAGTTGGCGTTGAGCCAGATATTTTCGTCGACAATGATCCGGCTAAAGAATTTGCTGGAATCGATGAACAGTTGAATAAAGCCATTGAAGTTATTCTGAATGAATTGAAGACGCAGGCAAAGACAATTCCGGCTGCGCCACCGTTGCCGGTAAAAACACCGAAGCCGAAAAGGTAAGTTAGGTAATTCGGTGATTAGGTAATTGGTGCCTAAAAATCAAGCTATTTTTCTCGGTTGCCAAATGGCACAAATATAGGCGGAAGCGAAGAAAAGTGACCGTCACCTGGCAGGCTAATCATTACCCATAAGTTGGGGGATATAAGCAAACCAAATTAAACGCAGAGATCGCAGAGGACGCTGAGAAATAAAAAGTTATGAATTCGCTTGAAGAAGTTTTGAAAACCTCTAATCAAAGAAATAAAACACTGTTCTCCACTAGCAAAAGTAAAAATACGTTAGAAAGAATAAATTTGTATTTTGCATTAATAAGGATTGATAAGATACATGGTTTGATACATTTGCTAGTAACTTTTTTTCAATAGCAAAACTCTGCGTACCTCTGCGGGCTCTGCGTTGGAAAAGATATGGGTAATGCTTAGCATGGGAGGTGACGGTCACTTTTTCATTTCAGGAATATATTGAATACAGGATAATCATTCAGCTCACCCATCAAATTGTTGTTCAGCAGCTTTATAGTCCCCAAAAATGATTGTCCAATGCTATCTGAATCGAATCAATGACTCGATCCGCTTTTTGTAGATATTTTTCATCTGCATATCGATTCCTGACTGCGAAACATTTCACTCCCGCTGCTCTGGCGCTTTCCACACCAGCGCGGGAATCCTCAAATGCCAGACATGATTCTGGTGGTAATTTTAATTGTTCGACAACTCTAAGGTAAATATCCGGGGCCGGTTTTTTATTTTGGACATCATCACCGGTTACAACAGCATCAAATATGGTTTGGTACTTATTGACGAGACGATTCATTATGGTATCGACCTGCTGCTGATCCGAAGAGGAGGCTAAAGCTAATTTGATATTTTTATGGCGGCAGAATGAAATCAATTCCATTACACCAGGGAGCGGTTCTAACTTTTGCTGAGCAATCATTTTCAAATAAAGATTATTCCGTTTTGTAATTGCAGAAGGAATGTCAAACGCTTTATCAATAAAAAATTTTTGTTTTATATCTATCATATTATCCTCAATGGAGTAGCCCACCAGCGATTCAAGAAGTTCATCACTAATTTGGATATTATAATCGTTTAAGAAAAGTCGAAAGGCTTCCAGTTGGATCGGCTCGGTATCCACAATCACGCCATCCATGTCTAAAATGCAAGCTTTTATCATACCAATTGATCCTGTCACTAAAAGAATGAAAGTTTAAGTTGAATTTAAAGATAACTCCTTTCACATCATTAGTATAAATAAGTTCCCAAAAAACGGGACCAGGGATTTGGGTTTTGGGACTCGTGACCTTCATCATAACATTTTGTCAGAAGGCAGGCAAGATAACCTGACAAAATTACTCAATATAAAAAGGTAGTTTTAAATAAACTGAAACACAATGGTTAATGGAGATTTGCTAATTTTCATATTATCAGTAAGCTATACATCTTACTCTTCAAATTCAGGAATCTGGCATATTGTTTGCAATTTTAGGATGAAATTCTAAAATTTCATTTAAAAAGGAGTTGATTATCCATGACTTTAGATAAATTTACCGTTAAAGCCCAGGAAGCTGTGATGCGAGCGCAGCATCTCGCTCAAGAAAATGGACAACAACAAATTGAGGTCGAGCATCTGTTAAAATCGTTGCTGGATGATGTTGAAGGAGTTCCACCGGCAATTTTGAAAAAAATTGGAGCCAATGTTGGGCTGGTTCAAAGCCGAATCGATGATGAAATCCGAAAGCTTCCCCGTGTTTCAGGTGGCGGCGCCATTGGAAATGTTTATATTTCACAAAGAATGAATAAGGTGTTCAATTCAGCCATGAATGAGATGCGCCAACTGAAGGACGAGTTTGTAAGCACCGAACATCTTTTGCTGGCAATTTTGAGTGAAAAAGGCTCGCCATCTGCCATTATTCTGCAATCCCAGGGAGTTTCAAAAGATTTAATTTATAAAGTGTTAAAAGAAATCAGGGGAACACAGCGGGTGGTGGATCAAAATCCAGAAGATAAATACCAGGCACTGGAGCGATTTGGCAGAGATTTGACAAATTTAGCCAATCGAGGCAAGCTTGACCCGGTCATCGGTCGTGATGAAGAGATTCGACGAGCAATACAGATACTTTCCCGGCGGACGAAAAACAATCCGGTTTTAGTCGGTGATCCGGGCGTTGGAAAGACTGCGATTATCGAAGGAATTGCCCAGCGAATTGCCAGCGGTGATGTGCCTGAAGGATTGAAAAATAAGAAAGTGATTCAGCTTGATATGGGTGCTTTGATCGCTGGTGCCAAATATCGTGGTGAATTTGAAGATCGATTGAAAGCAGTTTTGAAGGAAATTCAGGAAGCTGAGGGAGGCATCGTTCTATTTATCGATGAGATTCATACTATTGTCGGGGCCGGGGCTGCCGAAGGCGCTGTCGATGCAGGGAATATGCTGAAACCCATGCTGGCTCGCGGCGAGCTGAGGTTGATGGGAGCAACAACTTTTGATGAATATCGCAAACACATTGAAAAGGATAAAGCGCTGGAGCGAAGATTTCAGCCCGTATAGGTCGATGAGCCAACTGTCGAGGATACGATCTCTATTCTGCGTGGCTTAAAGGAAAAATATGAAGTGCATCATGGTGTGAGAATCTCGGATGGCGCTATTGTGGCTGCGGCGACTTTATCACACCGATACATCAGCGAACGGTTTCTTCCGGATAAAGCCATTGATTTGATTGATGAAGCCGGTGCAAAATTGCGAACTGAAATCGATTCGATGCCCGAAGAAATTGATGAAATCGAACGAAGAATCAAACAGTTGGAAATCGAGCGAGTCGCATTGAAAAAAGAAAAGGATGCAGCTTCAAAGGAACGTCTGGAAGGTATCAAAAAAGAGCTGGCAAATTTGAAAGAAGACTCTACCCAGCTTAAAACACGCTGGCAGGCAGAAAAGGATAAAATAAAAGAGATTCGATCAACCAAAGAGCAGATCGAGCAGGTTCGTATTGATACAGAAAAAGCCGAGCGCCAGGGTGATCTTAATCGGGCGGCTGAATTAAAATATGGTCGCATGAACGAATTGAACCATCAACTGGAAAATTTGAACAAGGAACTGGCTCAATTACACCAAAACGGTTCTTTGCTGAAAGAAGAAGTCGGCGAAGATGATATTGCCGAAATTGTTTCCCGATGGACAGGCATTCCGATCAACAAAATGCTCGAAAGTGAAAAACAAAAAATATTAAGAATGGCAGATCGATTACGGGAACGAGTTGTCGGTCAGGATGAAGCCATTGAAGCAGTTTCTTTTGCCGTCCGCCGGTCTCGGGCTGGACTCAGCGAAGAAAATCGACCCATTGGCTCATTTATTTTTCTTGGGCCAACCGGAGTCGGAAAGACAGAGCTGGCTCGTGCGCTGGCAGAATTTATGTTTGATGATGAAAATGCCGTTGTCCGAATCGACATGTCGGAATATATGGAGCAGTTCAGTGTTTCGAGACTGATTGGCGCTCCGCCAGGATATGTGGGCTATGAAGAAGGCGGGCAATTGACCGAGGCAGTTCGTCGTCGTCCCTATTCGGTCATCTTACTGGATGAAATCGAAAAAGCCCACCCGGAAGTGTTCAACATTTTGCTTCAGGTATTGGACGATGGCAGATTGACCGACAGCAAAGGTCATGTGGTGAATTTCAAAAATGCGATTATCATCATGACCTCAAATATCGGCGCTGATCGGATTATGGAACGGTTCCAATCGATGACCGATACGAATCGTGATCAAATTTACTTAGAGACGAAAAATGAGATTCTCCAACTGTTACGACAGCGATTGAGACCTGAGTTTTTGAACCGTGTCGATGAAATTCTGGTGTTCCATCCGTTGACAAAAGAAAATATTCGATCCATCGTTGATATCTTGTTTGAACGATTTGTTCGCAGCGCCCTGTTGCGGCAGGGATTGGATGCCGAACTGACAGATGAAGTAAAAAAACATTTCACCGAATCTGGTTATGATCCGATCTTCGGTGCCAGACCGCTAAAACGAATCATGCAAAAAGAGCTCATCAATGTAATTTCAACCAAAATCCTTGAAGGTGATCTCATTCAAGGGGATCGGTTTGTTATTGATTATCAAAAGGGTGAGTTGATTTTAGAAAAACAGGAGAGTAAAAAGTGATAAAAAAACTACCAAAATCATTTAACGAATTAATTCAACAATCAGAGATTCCTGTTATCGTTGATTTTTGGGCAGAGTGGTGTGGGCCATGTAAAATGGTCTCCACCACCCTGGAAAAAATAGCCAACGAGTTCAAAGGAAAATTAATGGTCATAAAAATTAATGTCGACAATAAACCTCAAATTGCGGCTCAGTACCAGATCCAAAGCATCCCGACGATTATGATGTTTCACAAAGGAACTCAAAAAATGCGTTTAGTTGGTGCTTTGCCCTACGAAGCGATCAAACAGGAAGTGATGAAAAATTTAGGCTAAAATTGGAAAAAAGTACCTCTCATGGATTTTAATGTGTAAGATTTTTAAAGTTCATGTCACAAGTGATTGTATATTTTTCTGAAAAGAAAATCCTTGGGAGGTTATAGTCTAATTGCATTGCTATTATTTCATAAAAATTCCAGAGCAAATGTACCCAATAAAGCTTGTTTGTTTACCGATTCCATCAGCCTACAGGCAATTAGCATCAACCTAAGGACGAATAACTGATGAGATCGCAAAGTGTGGCAGAGAAAGAGAGAGTTAAAGATTTAAGTTGAGTATAGTGGTTCAAATATCTAAAAGCGGATATTTTATTTGAAAAAATTAATAAAAAAATTCTGCGTTTCCTCTGCGATCTCAGCGCTCTCTGCGGTTGAATTATGTTTTTAAAGAAAATTTCACTTAAATTGACGCATGTAACCTATTGACGGATGGAATCGATATGAGAATATTTTCAATTTAATCCAATTTGGGTTTAATCGCCCCACAGCTAACCTCCCAAATCATTACCGAACCAGATTTTTTTATAAATTTTAGATAAACTCATTGACTTTTATCACAATTCAATTTATATTTTTTGACTTACTTATAACTAAAAGTTCACATTTTAAAAAAATAAGAGCCTATGTCAATTATAAAACCACTATATCGGTTAAAAAAATATCTCAAGCAGTATCGGCGGGAAATTATCATTGGATTGATTTTGATAATCGTTTCAAACATTCTCTATGCCATTCTACCGAGAATTCTCCAGGTTACGATTGATGCGATAGACCAGGGAGTAGCATTAAGAACACTCGCTATTTATCCAACAATCATCGTGGCAGTTACCCTGGTTTACGCGGTGATTCGTTTCCTGATGCGCAAAATGGTGGTTGGAGTGGCTCGAAAAGTGGAGTATCAGCTCCGTAACGACTATTTCAGTCATCTTCAAAGACTTTCGCTCCGGTTTTTCGTCAAAAACCGAACCGGTGATTTGATGGCTCGGGCGACCAATGACATTAATGCAGTAACGATTACGATTGGCATGGGAGCGTTATTTACGGTCAGTAATGGGATCATTTTTGCTTTTGTTTTTACATTTATGGTTACCACCAACGCGCAACTGACACTATTGGCGCTGATTCCGTTTCCGTTTATCCTGGTGCTCATGTATCTTAGTTTTGGCTATTTTTACAAGACTTATGAGAAAATTCAGGAACAGTTTGCTTCCATTACCGCCCGGGCACAGGAAAATATTTCCGGTATTCGGGTGATAAAAGCCTATGTACAGGAGAATAATGAGATTAACCAGTTCAAAGATTTAAATCAAAGCTATCTTCGGCAAAATCTGAAACTCGCCAGAGCCAGGGGATTGATGTGGTCAGCAATGGAAATTTTGTTCGGATTTGCCTTTATAATTCTGCTCTGGGTCGGTGGAAAATCGGTTATCCAGGGGGAGATGTCTCTCGGTGACCTGGTTGCTTTCACGGTCTGGCTGGGAATGCTCAGTTGGCCCATGATCTCGTTCGGATGGGTATTGAACCTGATTCAGCGGGCATCGGCTTCGATGAATCGTATCAATAAAATCATGGATACCGAGCCATTAATCAAAGATACAGCAAGTACCGATCGATCAATTAAAACAATTCGAGGAGAGATCGAATTCAACGATGTCTCTTTTGCTTATGATGGCAAGCCAGTTTTAAAAAATATCAACTTGAAAATTAAACCCGGGATGACGTTAGCGGTCATTGGGGCTACCGGCAGCGGTAAAACGACGTTCATTAATTTAATCCCACGACTTATCGATGCAACAGATGGACGGGTTCTAATCGACGGCAATGATATCCGATGTCTCCCCGTGAAAATGCTTCGGCGGAATATCGGTTTCGTTCCGCAGGAAACGTTTCTATTTTCGGAAACTATTGAGGAGAACATTTCATTCGGTGTGGAAAATGCACGTCCCAATGAGGTCAAGTGGGCGGCAAATATTTCAACCATTAGTAATGATCTCGAAAATTTTCCTGATAAATACCAGACACTGATCGGCGAGCGGGGTGTCAATCTTTCTGGCGGTCAAAAGCAGCGAACGGCTATTTCCCGAGCTTTGCTTCGGAAACCAAAGATACTGATCCTGGACGATGCGCTTTCTTCGGTGGATACTTATACCGAAGAAAAGATTATTACCAGTCTGCAGCAGAATTATTTCAACCAGACCAATATCATCATCGCCCACAGAATTTCGACGATTAAACATGCTGATTTGATTATCGTGCTTGAAGATGGTGAAATTATTGAGCAGGGGACCCATGAAGAATTGGTCGATTTGAATGGTTTTTATGCTCAGCTTCATCAGCAGCAATTGTTGGAAGAAGCGTTGGAAGAAATGTAAATT
>CBFDBN010000167.1:0-7909 GCA_965603055.1 uncultured bacterium
ATCATATCGCAAGCGGGGCAGGATGAAACAACGGTATCAGCGCCAACTGCTTTTACATTGGCAATATTTTTTTTCATAATTTCA
This sequence comes from uncultured bacterium, assembly GCA_965603055.1. Lineage (GTDB taxonomy): Bacteria > Zhuqueibacterota > Zhuqueibacteria > Thermofontimicrobiales > Thermofontimicrobiaceae > CBFDBN01. Next base: position 85 of record CBFDBN010000167.1, read on the forward strand.
ACAAATACATCCCATTTGCCAGCGACTAACATTGGTGTGCCACAGCAGTTTTCTACCTTGCCAAGATAAGTGAAATCAGCGCCAGCCGCGTCGAGCAACGTAACTGAGGCTGCACCAATATCATGTTCAACATAAGAAACTGTACATCCAGCGAAATAAACGACCTTACTCTTTCGATCAGGTCCGTGCTTTTCCCATAGTTCTTCCGGGAACCAATGCGTTCGATCTTTTCGATAGCCTGCCCAGATGTTCCCTTCTGCCTGCAATGCAGCGCTCATCATTTCGAATGGCGGGAAAGTCATTTCTTTATTTTCATGAACCAGCTTGCCGCGAAGCTTCATCCAGGATTGTTCGATGGGCAATGATGCTGAACACCGTAAATTACACAATTCACAGGTGGTACAAACCAGAATGGTGTCCACCATTTTTTGATCCCATTTGGCTCTGCCTTCCATATATTCTCGCAACCAGTACCATTTACCGCGAGGCGACTGACTTTCCCAGCCGCGACCGTAAAACTGATCGCATTCATCCACACAGTACCCACATTGCGAACAAGCATAAGCATACCAGGCAACATCACCAGGGATGTCTTTAATTGGCTTGGGATCAGGATTTTCGCCAACTTTTGAAATCAACAAGTTACCGAAAGGTCGAGCAATTGGTTCCAACAGATTCGCCATGCCCAGAACCCTGCCGATCATCTTGCCGCCCATGACCTTATCAGGATTCAAAATGCCCTTTGGATCGATTTTCTTCTTGAATTGCTTGATCCGTTTAACACGATCTTTGCCAAGAATTTGATCTTTTCGGCTCGAAAAATAGAGACCGGTGGAATAAGCTCTACCACCATTTCTTTCGGCAATTTTTAGAATCGTGAGTACCAGACCGAAAACTAAATTATATGCAAACTTCCGTTGATCGCTGGGGATAAAGCCTAAAATCACGACTTCTGGCTTACCAATATTGCCGTCTTTAATAATCACACCTTCTTTAACCACAGGCTGATCGACTTTGCGCTCAATCTCGTCCATCACCGGGGCGAAATTATCAAGCGGGACAACCACTTCGGCTGGCACCAACGATGGTCCCAATCTTTTCACAACCATCAGTTTGAACCGCTCTTCCCATTCATGATCCGCAATTTCCTGACTTAACATTTCGCCTTCATGATTTTTGACGATTTCAGGCAGCTTAGATAATACAGCTTCTCGATCATTTTCACGAAAAGCAATGGTTGAGATATAAGCTGCAGGCAACATTGGCTTATGCCCCGCAGGATGTCCATGATGCATCATTACTGGCGCACGGTTTTTCATTTCCGCCATTCTCGGGTTGATAAACATGATAGACCAAATCGGGAGATCATTGGCGATCACGTCATTCATGGCTGCTGTGAATTTGGCTGGATCAGCAAATGCAACAGCCACGACTCCGAGTTCAGTTAACGGTTGAACTTTTAAGGTAACCTGGCTGATGATTCCAGTGATCCCTTCAGCATCAGCAATCAGGTCCAACTCTTTGCCAGCAATTTCCTTTACATCGCCATTTGGAAATACAATACGCACAAAGACAACGTTCTGCGAAAACCACCCGTATTCATAAGAACCAAATCCAGCACCTCCTTGCGCCAACCAGCCGCCGGCTGACGAAGATGGATAACTCGAAGGATAAAGTCGTAACATCAATCCTTTAGAATCGATCTTTTTCTCCAACTGTTCCCAGGTGATGCCTGGCTGAACTGTAACAGTCAGATCCTTCTCATTCACGTCAATGACATCCTTCATTCGGTAAAAATCGACCACAATCCCTTTTCTTGTCGGAAGCACGCCACCATACCCGGAAGAAGCTTTACCACGAGGCGTCAATGGAATTTTTCGCTCAGCAGCCCATTTGACCAGTGCGACTAACTCCTCTTCATTGTTAGGCTGTACCACTGCATCTGGGGTCGTATTGCCAATCAATGGCTTAAATAATTTCGGCATGGCAGCGATATCATGCCCATAGAGAACTCGTTCAGTTTTGTCAAACGTGACTCGAGTTCCGAACTTTTCCTGTAACCAGGAGACATCTTTTTTAGTGAATTTTGCCATGTTTTCCTTCCTCATCAATTTTATTTTATAAATTTTATTTAGCTTATTTTTCCAGCCAATCCTCAACCGCTTTATTCAGTTGTTGAAGAATTTCAATCATCAAGTGGTGGTATTGTTTTGGAATGTTCTTGATGATTTCTTCATGAATTTTGATGTGATCCTCGATTAACTCATTTGCCAGCTTTTCGCCTGTTGGAGTTAGCGAAAGATTATAAACACGGCGATCGTTTTCACCGCTTTCTCGAACGACCATTTTCTTGGCGACTAAGCCATCGATGATCCGAGTGACACGGCTGCTGGTTAATGACATTTCCTGGGCTAACTGATTTACGGTTAATTGTTTCTTCTCATGAAGCTTTCGGATGCATCGAGATTCAACAAGCGATACGCCATATTTTGTTGCGTGTCGAGCTTCCTTTTCATTGCAATTGGCGAATAATAACGATGTGATTTCTGCAAGCTCAACAGAATAAGGTTTGTTTTTTTGATTGGGCATGATTTTAAATTTGATATTAATAATATTTGATACTATCAACTATTGTTAAGGTCAAAAAATAACATAATAAAATAAAAAAGTCAAGTAAAATTTTAATAAAAAATAATTTTCTTCAAAATAATTTGCAACATTTTTAGTTGTATTTTTGTTCAACAAATAGTATATTTCACCTTGAACATTTTTAAAAATAGAAAGTTAATCAAATGGAATATTTAAAGCTATTTTTATTAGGTTCTTTGTTTGCTTTTCATTGCACTTCACAATCGTACCAGCTTCATATTGGTGAATCCTTCTACCGCCCATCACAACAGATGAGAATGTCGGGTGGCTCGTTAATCGCTAATGCCAGCATTGATTCGGTTATGGAAATCACTGGAATTTATTGCGATCAGAATGTTTTCATTGACAAATATCCAGTGATCCGGCTTTACAACGATGGAAAATTTTATATCCCTCTTTCAACCAATCTGCAATGCCCCGATGGAATGCTGGTAAAAATTAAAGGAAAAGTTATTGAATTATCTATCACTTATTCAATGATTAAAAAGACGCTTTCCTACCATCATTTAGAACCTATCAATTGTGAGATTGTTTTTAATACGCAACAATTCATCACAAAGGTGAATGATGAATATAATCGCATCAGGCAACAATTACAGGAGCAGATTACCATTGAACAATCTAAATTAAAATTGACAGAAAATCCAGAATGGGCGATCTGGTACGATGAAGGGGAAAATATTTTTATTTTTCATTCGCATCAATACGATTTGATGTATGCGGCAGATATTGAATTTATCGTGAATGCTCAAACGAAAAAAATTAAAGATGTTTATGCCAGGGAGTGGTTTAAAGGGGAAATGTAGGTTGATTTTAGATTTTAGATTTACGATTTTAGAATTTAGATTACTGGATTATGCTGGCAAATATAACTCATTATAATTGAAGAGGCAGATTATGAAAAAGAGTCTAGTCTTCACCTTGATTCAGGTTTTAATTTTAGTATGTGTTCTTTTTGGGCAAAATCAATCAAGAAAAATAGTAAAAATCGATTTTGAAGGTAAAACCGCTGAAACGGTAAAAGAATTATTCAAATTGGGAATCGATGTCACTTCAATTGATCGAACCGAAAACTCAATCAACGTTTTGGTCACTGAACCCGAGATCAATAAAATTAAGCAGTTGGGATTTAAATCAGACGTTGTTCTGGCAGATGCTGATGCATTTGCACGACAACTCAGGAACTCAGGTTATTTCGATCATTTTCACAATTACGATCAGATGATGCAGGAGATGCAGGAAATTATCACCAATCATCCCGATCTTGCCCTGCTGGAAGATATCGGCGATAGTTATGAAAAGACCGTTGGAATAGGTGGATATGACATCTGGGCGTTGAAAATATCTGATAATGTCCAGGTGGAAGAAGATGAAGCGGAAGTTTTTTATATGGCAAATATGCACGCCCGGGAGATTATTGCACCTGAGATTATTTTGTATTTCATGCACTATCTCATTGATAATTATGGCACTGATCCTTATGCAACTTACCTGGTGAATAATCGACAAATCTGGCTCTGCCCGACCTTTAATCCCGATGGGCATGAGTTTGTTTTCAGCGGATCAACTCCAGGCGATGGCTATGATCCAATGTGGTGGAGAAAAAATAAACGAGACAACAATAATAATGGTATTTTTGAAACCTGGGCCTGGGGCGATGGTCCCGATGGTGTAGACCTGAATCGTAATTTTGGATACAAATGGGGTAATGATGATATCGGCTCAAGTCCCAATCCGAACGAGGCGACCTATCGAGGTACAGGTCCATTTTCTGAGCCTGAAAGCCAGGCAATCCGGGATTTTGTTATAAAGCATAATTTTATTATTACCCTCTCCTTTCACAGTCATAGTCAATTATGGCTTTATCCATGGGGATATACTTCGACTCATACCCCAGATCACGATATTTTTATGACACTGGCGGATAGCTGTGTTGCCTATAATGGATATAAACCAGAAACTGGTTATGGACTTTATCCAGTTAATGGGGATACCGACGACTGGTTCTATGGAGAACAAACGACAAAAAATAAAATTTTTGCTTTCACTCCAGAAGTTGGGAATTACGCAGAAAGTGTGGGACGAAACACCGGCTTTTTTCCTGACACCATGTTTATCGAAAAACAAATACTTGAGAACCAGGGACCGATGCTTTATTTAGCTTATGCTGCTGGTGAAGTACCCATCATCGAACATGATCCCTTAAAAGAAACAGAAAGCCCGGGTCCGTACACTATTACAGCCAAAATAAAACCAGCGATCCCACTGACTTCGCCAGTTTCAATAGATGATTCGAGTTTTAAATTGTTTTACAATGCTGCTGGGGTGGCTCCTTTTGATTCGGTGTTCATGCAGCCGACCGGTAATCCTGATGAATACCAGGCTGAAATCCCTGCCATTCCATCAGCAGATACGATCTGCTACTATTTACAAGCCTCGGATCAAAATGGACGAACTGGAATGCTGCCTCGCGGTGCTTCGATGGAAGTATTTGCTTTCAGCATTGGTCCACCACCAGTAATCGATCATAATCAGATCGAATATGTTTCTGTTTATGCGCAACAAATTGCAATCAATGCTTTTGTTTTTGATAATAGCGGGATATCAAAAGTGGAGCTTCATTATCGCAAAAACGGGGGAGCGCTGGATACCCTGGCGATGTCTCCGATCCAAACTCCTGATGCATACCAGGGAGTCATCATTCCTGATTTATTAAATGTCGGTGATTACTATGAATACCAGATCGTTGCTGTTGATCAATCTCAAAATGCCAATAAGACCCGGATTCCGGAAGCTGGCTACTTTCGCTTTTATGTCAAAAACAGCATTATTTATGATTTTGAATTTGAGTCCTCGTTTCAAACAATTACGGCTGGTGATTGGGAATGGGGCACGCCCACTTCTGGACCCAACGCGGCTCACTCCGGCTCAAAACTCTGGGCAACGAATTTGAGCGGTAATTACAGTGACGTGACTGAGTCGATATTGGAAATCCCGGAAATATCCCTGGCAGGACTGGATTCAGCAAAATTGATCTTCTGGCATTGGTATCAAAACGAATACAGCAGCGAAACTTTCTGGGATGGCGGAAACATCAAAATTTCAGTGGATAATGGAGATTTTGAGGTTGTCACCCCACAGGGTGGATACGATGGCATTATCGATAATTTTAACACATTTTTAGGCGGCGAGCCCTGTTTTGGAGGACCAGCAGCCAATGGTAATTTCTGGCATCAGGAAGTGATAGATCTCACGCCTTACGTAGATCATTCGATAAAAATCAGGTTTCATTTTGCTTCTGACGAAGCAGTAACCGAGCCGGGCTGGTACATCGACGATGTTGAAATTGAATTGCACCAGCAAACCGAAGTTGCAGAAAATCATCTGGCAGGTCAGTTGCCAATCACCTTCGAGCTGGGACAGAATTTTCCCAATCCATTCAATCCGGAAACAAAAATGCAATATTCCCTGGCACAAGCCGGGGAGGTGAGACTGGAAGTTTTTAATTTATTGGGCGAAAAGGTAGCAACTCTTGTCAATGAAAAACAAAATGCCGGTTTCCACTCTATATTATGGCAGGGAAAAGATGATCGGAATAATAACGTTTCCAGTGGTGTTTATTTTTATCGATTGATAATAAAAGGTAAGGATTTCAATCATTCTTTTAACCGGAAGATGGTTAAGTTGCAATAAGATTTTCTATCTCGAAATTCAGTTTAACCGTAATCACAGAGGCACGAAAATCTCGCGGTAATTTATGAATATTTAAGATCTTTGTGCCTTTGTGTTTAAAATTATTTTACTGTCTATTCAATTATAAATCTAAGAACCACTCACCAAAATTAATTTTTAGTAACGATTGTTCTATTTTTGTCGATCAACTTGACAATGAAGGTTTAATTTTGTAAATTCATGGGACTAAAACCAAATTATTGTTAGCAAAATTTGAAATTCAATAAGTTAGATTAAAATTTAATCCAGTTTTTACAGGAACAGTAAATTAACTACCCAAAATAACAGCAGCAGTTGTGAGCATCATGAGGATATGAATAAAAAAAGCTTCTCACAAATTAGAATAGGGGGAACAAGATTATTAATTCAAATTTTATACTTTTTGTTTTGCAGTCAGGCTATTTTTGCGCAAGCGCCAAAAATCAAATTCAAAATAAAAGATACTCCAGACTCAATTTTCGTAACCGCCAGATTTTATACTCTCTCTATTGATAAAATTAATGCTTATGCACATCTGAAAAATTGGCAGGGAATCTCTTACACTTCTTTTCCGCTGGATGTCCAATACAATTTGGCAGAAACAAGAGACATTGCTCGCATCAATCGCCAGTGGAAGGTCAAAGATAAGAAAATTACTTCAACTGCTGCTATTGATGGCTTAGTTGTCCAGCAAATTAAAATTATCTGTTTTGACGATGCTTTTGAAATTCAATTAAATTCAGTGCCCAATCACGATCCTGCAAATATTGGGGCTTACCTGCTTCGGCGGAACAATGATGGTTTTGAAACTGCCGGTTGGGATCAATTTTTTTCTCCCGAGTCTGATGATTATTACAAATCAAATCCAACTGTCGATATTCGAGTGGATCGGGATCAGCAATGGGTATTCACACCAGCGCCATTGAACTTATCGTTCAAAACAGCAGCCGACTGGTTCAGTATTGGCCTGGCTGAATTGCCAGATGCTTCGCTTTTTGCTTTTAAGAATAGAGCGATCTGGCTGGATTTTCCGTGGGATAAAATTCAATCTCAAAAGAATCAGCTTTATAGATTTCCCACACTAATTTTTACTTTCAATAAATCCCCCTGGGAAGCGGTTGGAGATTATAGTGACTATTTATCGATAAATAACAGACTTCCTATTTCAAAAGAAAATGAACGACCTGTTTGGTGGAGACGACCTCTGGTTTCTACCTGGGGGGAGCAGCGAGTCCAACAAATTACTTATGATCACCCAAATTTTAATAGTGCCTGGACTAAAAATTATATTGCCCAACAACAACAAGTGATTGACAGTATAAAATTCAATGTGATTATCGAAAATAAATGGGCTGGCGCCGACGGCGATCCCTCTCCATCTGATCGATTTCATGACCTGCGGAACCTGGTCGACTGGTGTCACGAACAGGGACTCAAAGTTATCTTGTTTTGGAAAGCCTGGAAG
>CBFDBN010000168.1:0-7905 GCA_965603055.1 uncultured bacterium
AGTATCAAGAATCCAGCCTACTACCCAATCAATTTTTTCACCTGAGACTTTATCATATCCGTGATCTCAATCGCGACGCGCAACGCCTCTTTTCCCTCTTCGCCGCTAACAGCAGGGCGATTCCCGGTTCGTGCTGATTCAATAAAAGATTCCAGCTCCATTTTTAATGCGTTTGATTCTTCAAGCTGTCGTCGCTCATAAGTAATTTTTTTTGATTTTCCATGTTGATCGAATTGTCCGAATTCAATGGGAATTTGATTGGGCTGGATTTTTAAATTATCGGAGTCGACTAATTGATATATTTCAGAAAACTTCTGCAAAAAATCGATCCCAATATAAGCATTTCGCTGGAACTGTCGCATTTTCCGCATCTTTTTTTGTGAGATACGACTGGCAGTTATATTCGCAACACAGCCATTTTCAAAGCCAAGACGAGCATTGGCAATATCGACTTCATCAGTGACGACGGCAACGCCGCTGGCATCAATTTTGGTCACCGGCTTTTTAACGAGGTGAAGAATGATATCGATATCATGAATCATTAAATCCAGAACCACAGCCACATCAGTTCCCCGTGGATTAAATGACGCCAGTCGATGACTTTCGATAAACATGGGCTTTAGCTCAAAATCGTTCAGCGCCACAATGGCTGGATTAAATCTTTCAATGTGTCCGACCTGAAAAATTAAACCCTTTTCCTTTGACAGTTGAATAAGCCTATCCGCTTCTTCTAACGTACTGGTAATCGGTTTTTCAACCAGGCAATGAATCCCCTGTTTGAGACACTTCTGTGCAATATCAAAATGATTGGTGGTCGAAACGACAATGCTGGCTGCTTCAATTTTCTCTAATAACGGTTCCAGGCGGTCGTAAGCCCTGGTCTGGTACTCTTCAGCGACCTGTTGAGCGCGTTCAAAATCGATGTCATAAATCCCGACTATTTCCGCGTCAGGAATCGATATATAATTTTGAACATGAAGCCGGCCCAGGTGCCCCACTCCAATTACGCCCAGTTTAATTTTGTTCAAAAGTTTCCTCCCTCATCATATTAGAAAGCATATAAATATAATAAAATATTTCAAATAATCAATCAATTTTTTTAAATGCCGTTGGTTTGATCTCATGCCATCCCTCTTCAAAAGGCAAAGGGGAGCGAGACCAGATCACAATATCGTCTCGATCAGCAAATTTCTGTTGAATATTGTTGAAATATTCAGCTTTTTCACTTTTATCAAATTCCGTTGGCTCAAAATGGTGAATGAGCGGTCGAATATATTTAATATCAAACATGATAAAACCGCCCAGATCAACCCCGAAAATTATCTTTTTCCCTTTCGTATCCACATCCCAGAAATCGACCTGCGTTAAATCTACTTCATAAGTGCCAGCTCCATCCAAAAGCTTAACCATTCCGATTAACCCGCCAAAGGCGTCAGGAAATAGAATCTGCTCCAGATTTTTCGCTGCATCCCGTGGCTTTTTTAGAAAATCAACCTTCTTAATTTCGTCAGGATCGGCAGCTTTTAGATACTCAGGATCCATAACAATCAGGTACCCGGTTTCCGAGTGAATTTTCATTCCGTCTCCTCTATTCGTCCGTTATGTCATATTTTACGATTTGTCCGATCTGTGTTTGTTTCCCGGGCCAGATTTTTCTCCCGGGATAGATGGTAGTATTTACGCCTGTTTTGACACCATCTGCAATGATTGCCCCAAGTTTTTTTAATTTTGTATCTTGAAGTTCGCCTTTTACCAGTGACAATACACTTTTTCCATCATGCCGTAAATTAGCAGTGATACACCCTGCGCCTAAATTCACGCCTTCACCAACGACTGAATCACCAACATAACTTAAATGACAGATATTGGTTTGATCCATAATAATCGAATTTTTAATTTCAACATTATGTCCAATTCTACAATTGTTACCGATAGAAGTGCATCCTCTGATAAAAGAATTTGGACCGATGGTGCAGTTTTCTCCTATTGACACTGGTCCTTCGATATAAGTGCCAGCCTTTATGATTGTATTTGCTCCAATTGAAAGAACGCCTTTTATTTGTACATTTTCTTCTATTATTCCTTTAATTTTTCCTTGTTCCCATTGGCTCATGAAAAACGCTTGAGAATTTAACAAATCCCATGGAAAACCAATACCCAACCAGAATCCTTTAATTTTATACACATAAAAATCAACCTGTTTCGCCAGGGTGAGGATAGCACTGGTAATTTCAATTTCCCCTCTTTCACTAAGTGGAGTATTTCTGATGATATCAAAAATTGAACGATCAAAAATATAACAACCAACATTGGTGAGATTCCCGACAAACTGCTTCGGTTTTTCGATTAGATTTAATACCCGATTTTTTTCATCTACATGATATACACCAAATCGTGAGGGATCCTCTTCATATCGAACCAGGGCAGCATATTTATATTTAATTAATTGTTCAATGTCAATTCGATCATAATTATCATCCCCGTTCATGGCGATGAACCGATCTTTGATATAAGGCTCTGCCACTAATACCGCATGCCCGGTGCCTTTTTGCTCTTTTTGCTCAGCGTAAGTTATTTTGATGTTTTTCCACTGGTTGCCCAATTTTTGTTGGATCATCTCTTTTCGATATCCAACTATTAAAATCACCTCATCGACCAATCCTTCCAGATGTTCTAAAAGATGCTCGATAGCTGGTTTCCCGGCAATTGGCAATAGCGGTTTTGGACGTGTTAAAGTTAATGGATAGGTTCTGGTGCTTTTTCCAGCAACTAATATGACTGCCTGCATGTTGAGACTCCTATGTTGAGTGTTCAGCAAATCAGTAATTTATTATATTAAGTTAAACAAGATAAAAAAATTTTTGATAAAATCAAGGATATTTTAATGATAAGCCAAAATTTATCTTGATTTTTTGAAAATACTTTGGTATCATTACTAAAATGTAAATAACTGGAGGAAGATATGTTTAAATTTAGAATTTTTTTAGTCGCTTTTTTAATAGTTATTTGGAATTTTGATTGTATTGGGCAGGAACCTCAGCCTGATGAGCGGGGCTATATCGTCCAAGTGGGAGATACAATTGACGATTTTAAAGTGACCTTATTAGATGGAACATCGAAAAACCTATCTGAATTTAATGCGCCAGTGATTGTTCTCAATTTCTTTGCTTCATGGTGTGTGGTCTGTCGCAAAGAAATTCCCCACATTGAGAAGGAAGTATGGCAGCCATTGAAGGACCAGGGTGTAGTCGTTCTGGGAATCGATTATAAAGAAAAGCCCGATACAGTGAGGACGTTTGTCAGGAAAATGAATATCAGCTATCCCGTGGCGTTGGATGAAAAAGGCGAATTTTTCAATCGTTTTGCCCGGGGTGGAGTGACTCGAAATGTCGTTCTCGACCAAAATTTGAAAATTATTTATTTAACCCGACTGTTCGATTTGAATGAATTTGAAGGGATGAAAAATACCATTCGGCAAGCTCTTGATATCGAACAAGATTCCTTTAAAACTTCTATAAAAAAGGAAAAGGCTATGGAGCAAATATTTTTAAATGATATAGCCGAAACTGGTAAGAAAGTAGCATTAAAATACCAGGGAAAGCACAAAGTTCATCTTGAAGGCACTATCCAAAAGAAGAGATGGTGGGGAAAAATGGATATCGGAATTTCATTATTTAATGAGGACATTGTTTCCCGCCAATATGATAAAAAGACAAAAACACTGCGAATTGACTATAAACATTATGCCGGAGTCAGGATTGCCATTCTACCGATGACAACGATAAAAGTGCCGAGAGATATTGAAAAGGTCGTTATTTATGATGTGAAATAGTCATTGGGTAATTGAGTAATAAGGTAATTAGTGTCAGAACGAAAACTATAAATTTGTAGTAAAAATGTCATTCCGAACGAAGTGAGGAATCTGTTTTTTACACAAATATTGGACTTACAGATTTCTCCCTTCGGTCGAAATGACAGAAAGTTGTGTTTTCGTTCAAGCTCTAATTAGTTCATTAGGGTAATTAGGTAACAAGGAATACGGAATAAATACCATTCTCGATTTGCCTAATTACACAAATTACCCCAATTACCCAACTCGCTAATATCTTAGCGTTGCCTTACACCTTATTGGATTGAGCAGTAGTTCAAGTCCATGATTAATATCTGTAACGACAACATCAGCAGCGTGGATGGCTGCAATGGCACAGCCTTCACTACCCATAACTGCTATGCCCAGCGCTGCTGTTTTTATCATGCTTCGATCATTATTGCCATTCCCAACTGCGACAACATTTTCAGAACCTAAAAGCTTAACATAATCTTCCTTTTGCAATACCTCGTTATTTTTTTCTATGATATGAAGCTTATAGGGAATTTCTTTCAATTGAAATGCAGCCGTTCCAAACGTATCTGCGGTCAGGACGTGGACCTGGAAGATTTGGGCTAATTTAATTAGTCGATCTTTGACTCCTGCTAACAATTTACCATCAAGCGCCAGGGTTCCATTATAGTCTAAAACAATATGCTTTAATTCTAATTGACCAAAGCCAGGGATTTGGATTTCAATCATTTTTAATAAACTCCTATACGATTATGGATCGAATTTCTGTTTTCTGGACAAGAAATATTTGATAATTTTCACCACAGGATTTGCTAAGAACGCTGTGAAAATTAATAAATTGATTTGCTCAATTTAATGATTAAATCCGAAAAGATCAAGAGTTTTCCGCTGTAGTATGAACTTTAACATAATCGTTCAGTCATGGAACGCATGATTAGAGTTACACTTTAGCTAATTTTATGCTTGATTATTACAGTCGGGCATATTATATTATGTTTCTTTTAATCATTCGATATTTTTATTTTAAATATGGTGGTAATATAAAAAATGAGAAAAGTATATTTTGATCACAGTGCGACGACCCCGGTTGATCCCCGGGTCGTTGAAGCAATGTTGCCATTTTTAAATGAAAAATTTGGCAATCCATCCAGCATTCATTCCTTTGGCAGGGAGGTGAAAGTTGCGCTGGAAGAAGCAAGAGAAGCCGTGGCTGATTTCTGTAATGCCCGGGCAGCAGATATCTATTTTACCAGCGGCGGTACAGAATCTGATAATATCGCGCTCAAAGGTATCGCTTATGAGCTAAGGGATAAAGGGAAACATATTATTACTTCAAAAGTTGAGCATCATGCAGTGTTGCACACTTGTAAATTTTTAGAGAAAGAGGGATTTGAACTTACTTATGTGCCCCCTGATAAATATGGCATGATTCATCCTGAATTAGTGGAAAAAGCCATAAGAAAAGATACGATTTTAATTACCATAATGCATGCGAACAATGAGGTTGGTACCATTAACCCGATTGAGAAAATTGGTGAAATCGCTAAAAATAAAGGTGTACTATTTCACACTGATGCGGTACAATCCTTTGGAAAAATTTCCATTGATTTGTCCAAATTGCCAGTCGATCTGATGTCCATGTCCGCACATAAAATTTACGGACCCAAAGGAATCGGGGTGCTTTATGTTCGGAAGGGTGTACGGTTGGTCCAACAGTCGCATGGAGGGGGGCATGAAAGAAATCGGCGCCCCGGTACGGAAAATATTCCCGGAATTATCGGCATGGCAAAAGCTGTTGAACTACGAAAAGAAGGTATGAAGAAAGAAGATAAGTATTTGAAAAATTTGCGTGAAAAATTCCATGACCAAATTACGAAATCAATTCCCCGGGTATTTTTGAATGGTCATCCTGAAAAACGGTTGGCAGGTCATTTGAACCTGTCGTTCCAGGGTATTGAAGGGGAGGCGCTGCTACTCAGCCTCGATCTTAAAGGCGTGGCAGCCTCAAGCGGTTCCGCATGTACTTCGGGGAGCATTGATCCATCGCACGTTTTATCAGCTATGGGCGTCAAACCAGAATTAGCACAATCTTCAATTCGATTTACGCTTGGCAAGGATAATACTGACGAAGATGTCGATTATTCTGTGAGCATTTTACCAGAAATTGTTCAACGGCTGAGAAGTATGTCGGCGCTTGAATAATAGGTAATTGGGTAAATGGGGAATAGGGAAACTGGGAATTGGGAGGTAATTAGAAAAAGCTCAAAAAGGATTTGAAATTAAATATGGAGCAAATCATTGCTATTCATAAAAATAATTTCTTCTTCAATTCGTTTCAATACCTCCCAACATCGCTCAACCTGGTCTGGCTCGTGAAAATCAATATAGTCATTTACAGTTAGCGTCTTATCGCCGGTATAAAATTTCGGACTGGAATTGAGCAAGCCTTTCAATATTTCCCGATCTGGCGATACGAGTTGATTAATTGCACCAGGATTTTCTGCCAGCCTCCCACATTTTACTATATGATGAGCTTTTCCAGCGAGATCCTCCACTTGGCTGAAACCGACTTGAAACAATCGTTCGGTATGCACACGCCCGATTAATTCGGCGGCTTTGAGAGGATCATTGCCGGAGAGCTCTGCCAGGCCAAGCGTCACATATCCCATGGTTTTTCTCGATGAAACTCGAATATTCTCCAGCCCCCCGATGTTATCCATTCTATCGGCTACCTGGAGTTTATTGGCGAGCAGAACCAGTTCCTTTGAGAATCGAGCCAATATTTGTCCATCTTCAATATGTTTAAGACAGGTTGTCAGAAATCCTTTTTGATCCTCCAATTGGATGGGATAATGGGGCATGTTGCTTAAATCACTCCACTCTTTTAAGCCTTTTTCCAATTCACGCACAACTTTTTTCCGATGTTCGGGCGTAAAATATTGATAAATTTCAACGGCATCATCGAATTCAGGGAACCCCCACTCTGACATTCGGCTTTGTCTGAAATGGGAAGCATAGATTTCCATCTCACGTACATCGGTCCAGATAGCGGCTTCCATAATTCCCCGGAATCCATCGGGATCATCATCCCGAAAAATGGATAAAATCGTTTGCAGGGGATCGATTGCATGAGAATCCAGGAACTCAAAATAGTACATCCCATCGATAGTGTAAAGATAGTTAGCACTTTCAACATCTGGCGGATTACCCTCGTCATCACATTTATAAATATTGACAACACTTTTTAAAATAAGAATAAACCATTCAGGATCCACTTTTGTCAGCCATTCCTGAATTTTATCCTCACCACATTCAGCCAGGATTTGCAGCCAATCTACAATCGCTTTGGAATTGATCTCATCTTTATTCCAGCATAAAAAATCAGTCAAAAAAGTAAACTGTTCGTGACTGGTCGCAGCAATAATTGGCAATGCCACGTCCATTCCGACTTCTTCACAGGTGAAAAGTACTTCAGGAACGGGTATGGCTTTAACCAATGAATTGAAACGATCCGAGCGGTACAATAATTCCACCCGATCTTTACCGGTCGCATCCATAACCAGCTCAAGCTGTTGTTTTAAGGTCAATGAATTAAATTTTTGAATCCCCAAATTATCTTTTAAATTTAAAATTTCGTTGACTGAGGGTAAGTTCTGATGATCATTTTGTTTATGGGCGGGATTTGCCATGCCAATCTGAGCTTTCTTTTGATAAAAATTAGCTATTTTAATTGTGATTATAAACGTACTGATTTGTATTCAGTTCCTTAATGCTGGCATTCCTGAATTCAAATATAATTTCTAAATTCTGATTCGACTTTACCCTAACCTGGACAAGCCAGAACCAAAAAGAAAAAGAATTTGCTCACAGAAATGAAATCCCTCAGAAATGAATTTTTATTTTTTTTTGATTCTGAGAGATTTCAATTCTGAGAGCTAAAAGTCTTTGCTCTTTGGGCAAGAATTTAACTTTTTAGATACTAAATATTATAATAAATACGGTAAAGAATTTCGTTGTTGCTTGTCATTGCGAACGAAGTGAAGTCGAAGATGCGCCTTTGGCGT
>CBFDBN010000169.1:0-7897 GCA_965603055.1 uncultured bacterium
TTAAGTGCCCGGTGAATCAAGCTATTTTTCGTCAGTAACGGCGGATTCGATTGTATGGCGGCGCTCAATAGCAGCGCTGCGGCACCCGATGCCTGGGGCGCTGCCATGCTCGTTCCTCTCATAAAATCATCATCGGTAAAAGCCGGAATAGCTGAAGAAGCCGAGCCCGGAGCAATGGCATCAGGTTTGTTCAATTCACCACCCCTCGAGCTGAAGTAGAATATCTTATCCGCTTTTAAATTTGTTCCATAACATTCATTGGCAACATCGGCCGGGAGCATGGCGCCAACCGAAAAAGCGTTTTTCGCGGCAGCCGGTGTCCCGGTTGTTGATATTCCTGGTCCTTCGTTGCCATTGCTAACACATAAAAAAATGTTTTCATTAAACATCAATATATCACTGACAATATGGTCAATATCACTTCTTCCTTCCTGAATTGAGCCAATGCCATAACTGATGTTTACCACGGCGGGGCTTTTATGCTCTTGAACATAATCCTCCACAAAATTGAGTGCCTTTCGCAAGCTGCCAGTCACGGTACAACCGCCTTCGTAAGTCCCGTTGCCAATTTTCAGACTGATAATTTGCGCACCTGGAGCGATTCCATTGAATCCATCTTGATTATTAATCTTAAATCCTGCAGCGATCCCGGCAACATGCGTTCCATGTCCATTGTCGTCAAAATGCAGCGAGACTTTCATCTCATTGGGAAAAATGTTTAATGCAAATGTCATCAATTTTCGATTATACTTTTTATCTCCGCCGCGAAGCCGAAAAGTATCGTATTTCACCCGGTAATCCTGAATCGCTTGTTCATCGTCAATATGTTGATCACCATCAGTATCCACATAAGCGAGCCAGTAAGCCGTATCATGCTCAACCGCTTTGAACACCAGAATACCAAAAACATCATCATAATTTCCATTGTTATTAATATCCTTCACATCTGAATTCATAAATCGATTTTCGTCAAAATAGCCGATCATGTATTCATCATTCGATGGCTTTTTATCCAGATGATGATAATTAAATAGTCTATAGCCATCAGGGTGTTTGATAAACTTTTCCTGATCTTCCTCACCGATTTCACCTTCGAAAAGCAAGACATCACCCTGGCTGGAAAAGTCCCTTACATCGATCACTTTTACTTTTCCATTAGAGGTTGCTTTCAAGCCCGCTGCGCCCATATCCACTCCACTGTCCAGAATAAAAATAACGATTTCCCGCCCGTCGTATTCAGGATGAGATTGAATGAATTGTTTGGCGCCAATTGTTGTGGTGGAAAGGAAGCTCCAATCGGTCATATTATCCTTTTGCGACCGGGCATTATGGAAAGACCAACCCAAAACGAATATTGTAATAATGAAAATAATCGCAGATCGAAAACGACGTTTTTTCTGCATGAAGCAATCTCCCCGGTGTAGTTTGTTCTGGATGCGAAAGTTATTTACGATTTAACAATTTTGACGGAATTTAGTTGCATAATTGAAGAAAATTTGTTTGAAGGGAATATTTGGTGAGTGGTTATTGGTGAGTGGTAAATTGTATTTGGTATAGACAGTAGAATCAAAATAGTTTATACCAGCATATACTATCTCTACTTAGTCAGATTAATATAACAAATGTCATTCCGACCGAAGAGAGGAATCTGTTAGCCCATCAAATTGCGGTAAATATCAACTTATGTGCGTTATACAGATTTCTCCTCGCTTCGCTCGTCGAAATGACAGGCTTATTTTGATCATTAAAAATAATCTGACTAATACTACTTAGTCAGATTAAAATTTTAAATGTCATTCCGACCGAAGGGAGGAATCTGTTAATCCATAATAGTTAAAAAAAAAGAAGTTATGTTTAATGTACAGATTTCTCCTCACTTCGTTCGTCGAAATGACAGGTTCTTTTTTATCAATTTTGAATAATCTGACTAAGTAGTACTATTTAATACCGTGTTTTAAATGTAATATATTACTTAAAATTCTAAAACAAAATCATTGCAAGGGTATTTTTTCAACAACGTTATGAACGTCTCCGCTTCATGATCAGACTGAGATTCTGTTTTTGAAGCTCTGACAAATTATTGAACATTGGATCATTTCGTTTAATTTTTTCCCGCCTCACAATCGCCTTGAAAGCCCGTTTCACTGTTCTTATCGGTCTTTTAAAGTCTCGATATGCCTGAAATTGATTAATTAATGGAATTAAGAAATCTTTATCACCAACATATTTAAGCGCTTCGATGAGGGGGAGAAACTGGCGCTCTGTTCCATCCTGCATGATTTTTTTTATATCATCAACTGCCTCCCGACAGCCATAAGTTGCCAGGGCGAAGTGGATTTCAGATTTGATATGGGATAAATCCTTGCGACAATCCTCTATATTACATTTTTCAATATAAACATTCAGTCGATTCAAAAAATTTACCAGTGGTTTGGCAAGTGCTGCATATTGACGCCGGGCGATTACCGTAATCAAATCCTGAAGCATAACGACCTGCATGATATCGTTAAATTGATCAAATGTTTCAAATAGCCACTTAAAAGCTGAAATGGATTTATAACCCATTTTATCAAATATCATTCGAGCGTGCACTCTCAGCATGGCATTATCTGGCTCTTCAAATATTTTTTTTATTACAACCTTAGCCGTTAATGAGCCTCCTTCAACAAGCATGTCTTCCATGCCAATTTGTTTTAAAGCGTCTTTTTCGGCTAATAATTTTTGAATAAGCTGTTCTATTTGAACAATCTTTTGTTTCTTATTTATGCCAAGGTCATCCTGCAAAAGAAGAATATGCGAATAAATCGAAGCGTCAGATATACCCTTTAACGTGTTCAATATGGGCTTCAATTCTTCTTCATCAAGATGTTGTAACTTCAATAAAGACAGTCGTCGTAGCTCAATGGTTTCATTCTCATCCCGAACGGTCTCCATCAGCGGAAGATGAGCATTGATGACGCCATGTTTCACAAAAACGCCAAAGGTCGAGATAATTGCCTCACGCACATCTTCATCATCATGTTTTAATTGATCTTTGAGATGCGGGATGATTCGTTCGAATGGAAAATATTGTAACGAATCGATCGCTGCTAACCTGGTATCGATATTTTCATCGTTCAATACGGATAATAATGGATCAACACATCGTTCGTCAATTATACCGCCAAAAATATAGCAGATTCGCTGCTTGACGATATCATCCCCCCATTGCAGCGCTTCTATCATATCGGACAGGTGGCGACGGGGATTTGCCATCAGTAAGGCGCTCATGGCAAGATCGATGACTTCTTGATCTTCCGAGCCGAGATCGAGGATTAATTCTTCAATTTCTTCGTTAGTGAAATTTCTTTTCAACCTGGGATATTCCTTTTGTTTAAAAATTTATTAATGTTAAGTGGTAAAATTATTATGAATAATTTAGATTAGACAAAATTAAAAAAATTATACAATAATTGCAAGTGTTTTTTATTGAAAATTACTTCCCTCACAATCCACCCGTTGATTCCATCCAATCCGCAATTTTCTCAACGCCCCTGGTTATGTCATTATCCGAGACATCCAGTTCCAGTGTCGGTAAACTAGATTTGTTGATCACTGCTCGAAACATCGCCTGTTCATCAATGAACTGGTTCAGATTCTTATATTGTGATGGGTTGCCAGAAACTTTCAACCGTTCGTTTCTGGCTCCAGCAAATGATTCTGGCGTTCGAGTGCAAAAGACGAGATGAAAATCCAGTTTGTTTAATCTTTCTTCCAGCCAATGGAAATCAAAGTCTTTGTTGTAAGTTTTCTTCTGAAAAACCTGGGTGGAAATATGAAACCGATCCACAATCCAGGAATAATAGGGCAGCAACTCAAAAAGATGAACCCAGGTGCGATAGGTTTCCATAGCTCGTTCTTTTTCATGGGGCTCAAAATTAATCAATCCCCGTCCCCAGGGGAAATTGGTGAAGGCGCACCATTCCGCTGAGATGATGGGCGAATGATAGCGATATTTTCTGGGTCCCACAATGCGAGGATGTTCATTCAACTCAAAAGCAATTTCGGTTTTAAATGTCAGTCGGGTGCCTTCTAAGATGATTTTGGGGCAGAGTTTGGATGGCATTATAAATTCTGGATTTAAAATTATTAAATTTCAGTTTTACATCATTTGAACTAACAATTGGATAATTCAAGCCAACTACTTAAGTTTCTTTCGATCCTTCTTTTCAATTTTTCTAATGCTTTCTGTCGCTGGTAAATCTTCGGGCATCGTAGCGCCAAGTTCCTTAATTGTTTGACGTACTTTTTTACCGACTTCAAAATAACGCGAAATTGCCATTGAAACCATATAATGTTTTGCCCCAGACCCAATCGGTACCATTTCGAGGATATCCTCGAAATGGTTTTCCAACAATTGCCCACTATTAATACAAGCTTGTTTAGCCCGATCAATAACTGGAATAAAATGTCGATATTCAGAATATCCTAATACTTTGTTCAACTGCCTGGCTGACCAAAATTCTTGTCCCTGTTCATTGATATGTTTAATTCGTTCAAAAATTGATTTTTCTATTTGGGGGATTGGGGTGTCCGTATTCATTTAAAAATTCCATTCGATTTTGAATATGATAGAAAAATAAAAAATATTTATCCTTATAAAAAATACAAATATCTTAACCACACTTCACCACCACCACCGTCATATCATCATGCTGCGAAGCTGTACCTGAAAACCTTCTGACATTTTCAATAATCTTCTCTTTAATTTCTAATGCCGATAAGATTGAGGTATCGATTTTTTGCAACAGAATTTTTATCCGTTCATCGCCATAAAGTTCTCGGGCATGATTCTGGGCTTCTGGGACGCCATCGCTTATAAATATAAGGGTATCGCCTGATTTTAACTGAATTTTCTTTTCCTCATAAATTACATCTTCTACCAAACCCAGGGGATGTTTTGAGCCAACCGATTCGATATATTCAACAGAATCTCCTGATTTGAGCAGCGGTTCGATTAATCCTGCATTGGTAAAAGTCAATTCCCGGGTGTTCACATCCAGTGAAGCGAGACAGAGGGCGGTGAACATTTTTTTATCAGTTTTTAGGTACATCGGTCGATTGAGACTGGTCATCATTGCTTTGATTGAGATGTTATCGGGTGCTACTTTGGCGCTGATCATCCCATCGGTCATCACCGCTGTCATGGCAGATTCCATGGCTTTGCCCGAGACATCGCCAATGGCAATGCCGAACCTGGTTTGTGCTTTATTCAGCCAGAAATAATCAAAGAAATCGCCGCCGACCGTATTCGCAGGAATGCAGACTCCAGAAATATCAAAGCCTTCAATTTGTGGGTCTTCTTGAGGCATGATGGACATCTGTGCCTCACGAGCTGCTTGAAGCTCAGTCTTTAATCGAATATTTTTCAATCTCCTGCGAAACAACAAGTAAGCCAATCCAATGAGAAGCATCGCTGCAATCGATTGAAACCACCAGGTCTTCCAGATAGGCGGCGTGATGATGATTTTCATAGAAGCGCCTTGTTCATTCCAGACACCATCGTTGTTGGAACCCTTTACCCTGAAAGTATAGCTGCCAGGAGCCAGCGTGGTATAATTGGCAAACCGTTTTTTTGAATTGGTATAAACCCAATCTTCGTCCAGCCCTTCCATTTTGTAGGCGTACATATTTTTGTCTGGCGCCGTAAAATCCAGCGCTGCAAACTCGAATGAGAACACATAGTCCTTGTAGGATAACTTCAACTCGTTAATCTCCGAGAGCGGTTTATCAAATTCGACTTCTTTGTTCAATTTTGAAAAAGCGGTGATGACGACGGGCGGAATAAATGGATTATCTTTGATCTGATCGGGGTAAAACGCATTAAATCCTTCGATGCCGCCAAAGAACATCTCACCACTTCGACTCTTATAAAACGATCCGCCATTGAATTCATTACTCTGCAGTCCATCTGCGGCGCTATAATTTCTAAACGTTTCTGCTATGGGATTAAATTTGGACAATCCATTATTGGTACTCAGCCAGAGACTTCCCTGGTCGTCCTCCAATATCCCGTAAACTGCATCATTTGGCAGCCCATCCTTTTCAGTGTAGTGGGAAAACTGTTCATTCACTTTATCAAATTTGGTTAGTCCACCTCCCCAGGTACTAAACCAGAGGAATCCCGATTCGTCCTCATGAATCGAAAAAATATAATCGTTATTCAAGCTATTCGGATTATTTGGGTCTGCCCTGTAATGGGTGAAGGTCTCGGATGCTCGATCAAATTTATCAAGTCCCCCGCCCTCAGTTCCGATCCAGAATACACCAGATCGATCTTCATAGATTGCTCGGACAAAATCGTTGCTGAGACTGTTTGGATTATTCGGATCATTGTGATAGTGAATGAATGTTGGGGCAGCGCCTGGTTTATCGCCTGACACCAGTTTATCCAGACCGCCGCCATACGTTCCAATCCACAGCGCACCCGATCTGTCCTGGTAAATCGCCCTGATTTCATTACGGCTCAAGCTTGTTGGATCATTGGGATCATTTAAATAGCGAGTGAATTTTTCTGTGTTCCGATCAAATTGATTGATGCCGCCGCCATGCGTCCCAAGCCAGAGCACGCCCGACCTGTCCGCATAGATAACTCGTACAATATCGTTACTCAAGCTATTCGGATCATCAGGATTATGCCGATAATGCTTCCATTGATTTATCCGCCTGTCAAATCGATTTAAGCCACCGCCATGGGTTCCGATCCACAGTATCCCTGCCTCATCCTCATAAATCGACCAGACGATGGGATGGCTCAAGCTATTGGTATCACGGGGATTGTGCTCATAAAGCATAAATTGTCGTTTTTCTTTATCCACCTTATCGATGCCCCCGCCATACGTCCCAATCCAGAGTAATCCTGACCGATCTTCATAAATTGCCCTGATTTCGTTATAACTAATACTATTGGGGTCAAATGGATCATTTTGAAAAGAAATAAATTCTTCTTTTTGTCGATCAAAAATGCAAAGTCCTCCACCATTCGTTCCAATCCACAATACACCCGAACGATCTTCAAAAATGACATAGACTTCATCGTGACTCAAGCGATGGGGATCATGCCAATCATGGCGGTAATGAATAAATTGATCCTTTTGCCGATCAAACCGATTCAGTCCGCCACCTTTGGTGCCAATCCACAGATTGCCTGATCGATCTTCAAAAATTGCATAGACCTCATTATGACCCAGGCTGTTCGGATTTTGGGGATCATTTTGGTAATGGATAAATGATGGTGAAGGTCCCTCGTTTTCACTCCCCGAAGAATTCGGGACAGGCGGGACAAGTTTATTCAATCCGCCGTCCGTGCCAATCCAGAGGACGCCGGATTTATCTTCGCAAATAGATCGGACAATATTATGACTCAGACTATTGGGATTGTTGGGATCATGCTGGTAACGAATAAAAGTCGGCGGAGATTCCACACTTTCACTCCTCGAGGCGTTGGTGCCAGGCAAAACAAGCTTATTCAATCCACCATCGGTACCAATCCAGAGATTTCCCGATTTGTCCATGATAATGACATTGATATTATTATTGCTCAGACTATTCGAATTGTTTGGATCGAGCTGAAAACGCAAAAAATGTTTGGTTTGCGGATCATATTTGTTCAGTCCCCCGTAAAATGTGCCGATCCATAATATACCAGATTGGTCTTCATAAAGAGCAGTAACGTTATTATAACTCAAGCTATTGGGATCATCAGGATTGTTCCTGATCACTGTAAATTTATATCCATCATATTGATTCAATCCATCTTCAGTTCCGAACCACATAAACCCACTGCGATCCTGGCAGATACATTGCACAATGCTTTGCGAGAGTCCCTGGTCTAAGAATATCTGTTCAAAAGTAATGC
>CBFDBN010000170.1:0-7842 GCA_965603055.1 uncultured bacterium
CGCTGTCATCGTAAATACCATTACAAATAGCGCCACTGTCTCAATAATTCCCACGACCATCAGGTAATTACCAAATCCTTTTCCTGTCTCTGCCAGTGCGTCAGCGCCTTTGGCGGCAGCTTTGCCCTGCATGTAGGCGGACATTGCCATAGCTATTCCAGCAAACGCACCGAGAATAATCTGCTGCAAAGAACTTTCTGGCGGCAGGTTTGCGCCTTGGATGGCGTTTCTCAAAATCATTCCGTAAATTGTCTGCGTGAGAGGCGCTCCAGCAAATGCAACGAGGATAAACGGCGCTGCTTTGTTTTGCATGAACGCCCGCTTCCAGGCGCCAATAGCTGCCATTCCTGCAACTCCCGTTCCCAATGCTGAACCAATTGCCGCAATCGCCAGCGAGAGACTTAAATCACCAAATCCAGATACCATAATGTAACTCCTTTCCGATCAACTTTTTTATGCTCATGTTTTATATTTAAATTTGTTTTTTTTTAATAACAAATGTAATTGTAGAGCGTGTTGCGTGGAGCGTAATGTGCCCAATATCATCTCAGAAATTCGCGCTACGCCCTACGCGCCACGCTCGACATCCAATCTTATTCCTTAAACGGCTCATACGGCTTCCCTGTCCATTGAACGCCCACATGTCCCGAAAATTCCAGCATATTCAGCCGCACGCCATGAACCAGAATCGACATGCCGCAGAGTACAAGATTTATCGAATGTCCTAATAATAAAATAATTGCAGCGATGATTCCGCTGACTATTGAATTAATGCCTGAACCGAGCGCCATTTCATTAAAACTGGTAGCCACAATGACCGTGGCTAATCCAACCGCAAATAAACGAATGTACGATACAATATCAGAGAAAGAACTAATCATATCTAATGGCAAGTTGCCTAATGTGACGAGAATTCCTTTGATAATGTTTTTCTGAAAATTAGCAAAGATTAAAATAATTGAAGCACCGGCAATTAACAGCGGCATGGTTGCTTTTGCCATCTCTTTTCCCAGAACAATATTGTTGGCGATGAAAAATACGCCCCATAACACAAGTATCCAGCCTAAATCTGCAATCGCTTTTATGGAATTGCTCTTTTTTAATGCGCTCATCAGATGCCCGATGCTCAAATGAACCACACCAATGATAAAAGTCAATTGCATAATAAATTCAGTCGAGTCGGGATTAAAGCTGCTGATTTGATCGATGATAAATATATTTAAAAACGGCAACTGGGCAATTTTTTCTGAGCCGAACCAGGTGCCAGTAATCGTTCCCCATATTATTGTGGTAAAACTAACAAGATACATCAGGTAAAAGAATTCCCTTGATGAAGATTTGCTTTTTCGATCAAATAGAAAGGTTGCAATTAAAAAGATGAATCCATAGCCCGCATCACCGACAATGAGGGCATAAAAGATACTGAAAAATGCCAGGAAAACCAGGCTGACATCCTGTTCCTCGTAACCAGGCAATGTGCCCATAAATTTGAATAACGGCTCGATAATGCGAATCCATTTCGGATTTCTGATTACTGTCGGCACTTCGCCGGGGTCGTCGGGATCCTGAATTATATAGCCCCAGCCGTCTTTCTCTGCTGTTTTCTGAATTTCAGCCACAACGTCTTCAGGGCAAAATCCCTGCAAATAAGCAATGCTCCGGTCTTCACCCATGCCGTATTTGACACGGTTTAATTCCAGACGTTTAACCAACCCATTGCGGTAGCTGAGCAGGGTATTCTGATATTTAGATAATTCCTTTATGCTTGTATCAATCTGTGTGATTTCATTTTCTAATTCAGCAATCTTTGCCTCGACTTCAGGTTGCTCAATTTGAGGAACCTGTTCCTCTTTGAAATCCAAACGATCATCTTCAGATTCTGAAAAAAGCGCCAGTTTGACGGTTCCATTTTCTTCTTCACTGTGGACGATTTTATCCGGCGGTAATTTTTTTAACGCATTTTTATCAGTAAGATATAAACGGACATATACGCGCTTTTCTTTTAGCTGTTGTAACGAAGCATAAGAGATAGCGCCCCATTTTTTATACCAGTCTCTCAATTCATAATACTCATCCAGTTCTCTTAATAAGCCATCTTTTTTGTGATTTAATGAAAGCGTCTGCTGAACAATGGATTCGACTTGTTCAATTCCGACTGCCTCGGAAGTTTCACTTTTTCCTTTGAGGAAGTTCAGCGCTCGTTCCAGGTTTTCCAGTTTCGTTTCAAGGGATTGTATGTTTTCTGACACAGGGTGCTGAACATCCTGGATATGCAGCACGCCCAGCTTTCTCAATTTATTCAATGTTGAGTCCCGATGCTTTGAACAGGTCAACAACGTCACTTTTTTCATGGGGACGATCATACCGCGCTCACCTCTTGCTTTTTCTTTTCGATCTTGGCTTTGGCAATTTTTCCTCGGACGACTTCCGCAGTCATTTGATCGCCCAGGAAAATCTGGATCACTCGAATATTTTCCCTGGCTTCGGGTATTTTGACTTCTTCAAATAATTTGATCCGTTGAATAGTAATTCTAAGTTCTTCTCGAATAATCTCCTGTTGTTTTTGGGCAATCTGCAATTCCGCCTTCCTCTGGATTTGATCTTTCACCACTTCGATTCCTTTATCCACCCACAGCGGTGTGGTATAGTAATCATAGTCTTTATCGACAAAAACGACCTCAACAAAAAGTGGAATATCAATTCCAGCAATGTTTCCGACATCGGTGGTTATTTCCAATACTTCATAAAATTCCGGCAAATCGATTTCTTCGGCAAACAAATCGACCCATTTTGATACTTCCTTTTTAACTTTTTCCGATTCGGCTGTCAGTTTATCGATTTGATTTTGAATCAACCTGATTTCCGCCAGCAGTTGTTTCTTTTTCAACTCCAAAGTCGGCAGATAACGCGTAAATCTTTTCAGGTCATCTTTTTGTTTTTTCAGTTCGTTTTTGGTGTATTTTATTTTTGCCATGATTTACTGTTTTCTGTATTCGATAACTTTGAATAATGCCCAATGGATTGATGAAACCAACGAATTTTATTTTTCAAGATAAAAATTCATCAACCGTCAATCCAATATCTTTAGCGATTTGTCTAAGTAAAATAGGAGAAATATCTCTACCTGGATGAAATGGTACGGTTGTAAATCTTCCGTCTGAATGCCGAAATTGTTTGTGTGATCCTTTCTGCCGCACTTCTTCGAAGCCTAATTGCCTCAAAATTCGTACCACTTCTCCTGGTTTTAAGACAGGGTATTTTCCCATATTATCAAACCATCACCGTTTGTGTGCCAACAAACTCGGTTTCTAATCTTGGCTCGCCATCTTCGAGTAACATCTCGATGACTTCACGGAGATTTTTTTGTAATTCATCGAGCGTTTCAGCTTGTGAATGCGCTCCTGGAAATCCTGGTACATGACCAACATAGATTCCTGTATCACGGCATTTTTCGACAACTGCGGTAAAAATTTTCATACCTTGCTCTTGATATTAATAATAAAACATCAAATTATTGAATGAAATTTTAAAAACTTAAAACTTTTTCTCCCCAACGAATAGTTGAAGCCAACAGATTTTATGGACCAATTAAAAAACAAATCACCACTAATAACTCACCAATACACCAGTGGAAGTTTTATCATCTGTGGGAAAATTGATTTTTCGATATTACCGTATTACCCAGTTACCTAATTTACTCCCTCCCATTAGGCCAAAACTCCTTAATCAACTCTGTCCGCATCCGAGTCTCTTCTGGTTTAAAGCAATCAGCCAAAATTCGCCAGCCTCGATCCAGCGCTTGTTCCAGCGGAATATTCACTGATAAATCCATCATTCCCGATCTGAACATAGCGCCGTATTTCAACAGTTTGTTGTCCCAGCCACTCATGCGGAAGCCCATGGATCGCTTTTCTTCTGTCTCGATGTATTGGGAATACAGTTGGATCATCCCGTCCATAATCGCCCGATGATCTTTTCGGCTGCGTTTTTCACTATTGACATTTTGTTTCAATCGACTTAATGAACCAAATGGGTCGATGTAACCATTGTGAAGATAGAACTGCCCTTCGGTAATGTAACCAGTATTATCAGGCACTGGATGTGTGACATCATCGCCCGGCATCGTGGTTGCAGCTAAAACAGTGATTGAACCGGCATCGTCGAAGTCGACAGCTTTTTCATATCTTGCGGCTAATTGACTGTACAGATCGCCAGGATAACCTCTGTTAGATGGAACCTGCTCCATTGTAATAGCAATTTCTTTTAAAGCATCGGCAAAGTTGGTCATATCAGTTAAAAGAACCAGCACATCTTTGCCTTTCAGTGCAAACCTTTCTGCTACTGCAAGGCTCAGATCAGGAACCATCAGACTTTCGACAATGGGATCGGATGCGGTATTCATGAAAAATATAGATCGAGAAAGTGCGCCGCCCTGTTCCAGCGTATTTTTAAACTTCATATATTCGTCATACTTGAGTCCAATTCCGCCAAGAATGATCATGTCGACTTCTGCCTGTAGAGCAACTCTTGCCAATAGCTCATTGTAAGGCTCACCGGAGATCGAAAAAATCGGCAATTTCTGGGAGACGACTAACGAATTAAACACATCGATCATGGGGATGTTCGTCCGAATCATTCTATTGGGAATAATTCTTTTGGCAGGATTTACAGAAGGACCTGCCACCTGAATCAGGTTTTCTGTGAGCAAAGGACCCTTATCGCGAGGATTTCCAGCGCCATCAAAAATTCTTCCCAACATATCATCGGAAAAAGTGACCTGCATCGGATGTCCTAAAAACCGAACTTCATCATAAATGGAAATACCCCGGCTGCCAGCAAACACCTGCAGCGAAACCAGGTCTTCATCTAATTTAATCACCTGGGCTAATGATTTTCCGCGTTGAGAGGTGATCTCTGCCAATTCTTCGTAACTGACGTCGGTCGCTTTAACTGTGATGACATTTCCGCTTATATTTAAAATTTTATTATACACTTTTCTCATTTTCCGAGTGCTCCTTAATTAAAGTGTGGATCGATTGTTCCTGGGTTTTGAACTCGGCTTCATCCATGGCAATATAATTCCAGTCGATAAATAACTGGCGTAATCTATTGAAAACTTCCCTTGCCTTCTCTTTGGTTTCCAGTTGTAATTCGGTGTCCAATACTTTTTTAACAATCCCAAACACGTGCTGCTGTCGCTCTTTATTTGATGCCGCATCGACTTTGTCGAAAGCATTCTGCTGCAGGTAAACACTATCCAAAAATTCAGATTTTAGATACAGTTGAAAATCTTTCATTGAAGTTCCTTCTTCCCCGACCACCATCATCATCTGGTTGACATCATTTCCTTTTCTCAATAAGTCACGAGATTCATCAACCTGCTTTCTATCGATAAAACTTTGATACTTTGACCAGCTTTCCAGCGGATGAATCGAGGGAAATCTTCGGGCATTGGCACGATCACGGGAAAGCCCTAAAAAAGCACTGACGACTTTGAGTGTGGATTGGGTCACTGGCTCCTCAAAATTACCGCCAGCAGGACTGACTGTTCCACCGATGGTCAAGCTGCCTTGTTTTCCATTAAAAAGCTCCACCAAACCAGCCCGTTCATAAAATTCAGCAATTCGAGATTCCAGGTAAGCTGGAAACGCCTCTTCGCCAGGAATTTCTTCCAATCTACCAGAAAGCTCACGCATCGCCTGTGCCCAGCGAGAAGTGGAATCTGCCAGCATCAGAACATCCAATCCCATCTGTCGATAATATTCACCCAGGGTCACGGCTGTGTAAACCGAAGCCTCACGTGCCGCAACAGGCATCGAGCTGGTATTACAAATGATAATGGTTCGATCCATCAGGGTTTTGCCAGTCCTGGGGTCTTCCAGCACCGGGAATTCCCGCAGCAATTCCACAACCTCACCAGCACGTTCACCACAGGCGGCAACGATGATAACATCCGCTGTTGCATGACGGCTGAGTATGTGTTGCAAAACTGTTTTACCAGCGCCAAAAGGACCTGGAATACAGAATGTCCCGCCTTTTGCCACCGGGAAGAATGTGTCGATAATTCTTGCCTGTGTGACCAGAGGATCAACGGGAACGATTTTATCACGATAGGCTTCAATAGGGATTTTCACCGGCCAGAAAAAACTCATTGTAATATCAAAATTTTTGCCCTTTTCATCTTTAATCCGACACACGGTATCTTTGATTGCATATTCACCTGGTTCGGAGATATCTTCAACAGTATAATCACCTCGAAGATCAAAAGGGATCATTATGGTATGTTCAAATATTCCTTCCGGGACGTGTCCCACCGGAGAACCTGCGATCACCACATCGCCTTTCTTAGCGGTTGGTGTAAATTTCCATTTTTTTTCATCATCTAACGCCTTTTTTTCGACACCTCTTGGCAAAAAGAAACCGAATTCTTCGGCAATTTCAGGCAGCGGATTTTGCAAGCCATCGTAAATCTGGGTCAACAGTCCTGGTCCCAACTGCACCGATAACAGTTGTCCACTAAATTCAATCGTATCGCCGATATTCAATCCCTTGGTACTCTCGAAAACCTGTAAAAATGCCACACCATCACCAATTCGAACGATCTCCGATTTCAGTCTTTCATTTCCCTTTAAAATATAGGCAACCTCGTTCTGCATGATTTCGCCTTCTACAGCGGCAGTTACCATGTTTCCACTAATTCCAATTATTGTTCCGGTCGTTAGCTCCATACATTTACCTCGTAAAGCTTCTGAAATTTTTCCAATCCCTGTTCCTTATTAAAAGTGAAATAGCGACGCAAGATTTGGAGTTTCAAATAATAAAGTATTAAATAGCCTACGTCAAAATGATGTTCTCGTTCCATTTCTTCAAGAAAATTCCATCTCAATTCCATCAACCTTATTTCAACATTCAATGGCGTTCCTTCTTTTAAAGTGGAGACAGGAATGCTCGACGGCTTGTATTCCTGATCCTGTTTTTGTGCTTTTCGCCAAAGCGCAATATCCGTTCTTAATTTGGATTCGAATAATTTAAATTGAAAAAAAACCGGGTGGATCTTATTATCGATGGAAAAGTCGTTCATATCAATATCAGATAACAACTTGAAATCTTTCAGATTCATCCATTTCTGCGCTTCTTCCAGAAAGTAATCAATGGATATGACGGCTTCTTTGCCAAAGAAGAGCGTTGGAAGCTGTGCAATTAAATAATAGTATTTGTCCATCTTATTTGTCCAGAATTTCTTTCAATTTTGGATTGATGAGCGATTTCAATACTTCAGCAATAGATTCATCAGAAAAATCGTAATACACCTCTTCGTCTTTCAAGCCCACTCGAAAACCGTTTGAAATATCGCTGGTCACCCGAATCGAAATCGAATTCTTCAGTTCATCTTTCACGCCTGAAAACAGCACTTTTTCTAATTGATCTTTATCCTTTTCATTGATGACAATTTCCGCTTTGCTATCCTTTGCCCAGGTATTGACAATTTTAACAATCAATTCTTTCAGAAAACCAGGTTTCATTTCTGCAGATACCTGTCGTTTGAAAACGCTGTCAAAAAGGGTGTGGATTTTTTCTTTGAGCAATAGTTCGATATTTCTGGCTGCTTGCTTTAAGTCCACATCGGCGGTTGCTTTGTATTGATCGACTTGATGCTTTCCATCCTCGATTATTTTTTCAGCCTCTTGTTTCGCTTTCTCAACAATCGAAGCAGCCTTTTGTTTTGCTTCTTTTATGATGCTGTCAGCCGCGTGCTGCGCGTCTTCAATCCCTTCTTTCCTGATTTTTTCAATGAGGCTGTCCAACTTGACATCCATCTATGATCCTCCTGGTTTTTGATCT
>CBFDBN010000171.1:0-7802 GCA_965603055.1 uncultured bacterium
TCCACTTCGTTCCGTTCGAAATGACACGAGAATCTTAATTTTGCAGAACTCTAATTCCATTTCTGTGGGAGAATACTTATCGATGGAGTGGGGAAAGCTTTGCCATCCATTTAACATAATTTACTTTTGGAACTTAATTAATCTAACGAGGTAACAGGAATAACTTGTTGTTATTTTTTTTCATTCAACCGAATGTTTTATTTTATTTCAAATTATGGAGAGAATTTTATGGATATCTTAAATCCCAAATTAGAACAATACATTTTCGATTTGATGCCGAAGCAAAGTGAAGTTCTCGAAGAAATGTATCAATATGGTACCGAACGAGATTTTCCATTAATCGGTCCATTGTGTGGTCAATTTTTACGTCAAATGGCAATGGTAAGTGGAGCCAAACGAATCTTTGAAATGGGCTCAGGATTTGGCTATTCAGCCGTATGGTTTTCAATGGGCATCCCGGGAGATGGTCAAATTATCTGTACCGATGGCGACCCGGCGAATAAAGATCGCGCCGTTTCCTATTTCAAGCGACTTGGTATTGACCACAAGATCGAATTTCATGTGGGAATGGCACAGGATATTTTAAAACAACACGCTGGACCTTTTGATATTATTTTCAATGATGTGGATAAAGAACAGTATCCTGAAACACTGGATATAGCACTGCCTCGTTTGCGAAAAGGCGGATTATTTATCACCGATAATGCGCTGTGGGATGGAGAAGTTGTCGAGCCAGGTGGGGATATTTATACCGTTGGTGTGAAGGAATTTAATAAATTGTCGTTCGGGAGAAAAGATATTGTAACCATGATTGTTCCCCTCAGGGATGGATTATCGGTTAGTGTAAAAATTTAGCAATGAAGTAAATCAGACAATTTTGTCTGATTACTCAAACAAGATTGTTTGAGTTACTTTGCTGCTGGAAATGATCCTAACACCTTAATAAATTCTGCAATCTCTTCCAGGTGTCTTAAGGCATTCTGGCTGGTCTCCCGGTCCATTGAACCTTCGAAATCGAGATAAAATATATATTGCCAGGGTTTGCCCCGCAGCGGTCGGGATTCGATTTTCATTAAATTTAAGTCTCGAAGAAAAAACACACTCAGGCTTTTGAACAATGCTCCCGGAATATGTTTGGTAGCAAAAACAATGGAAGTTTTATTAGCGATGCCGAAGTTGACTTCATCGGTTGAAATAATTAAAAATCGAGTAAAGTTTTCAGGATAGTCTTCAATCTCACGCTCTAAAATATTCATATCATAATCTGCGGCTGCCTGCTGACTGGCAATGGCAGCGGCTGCCGTCAATCCCTTTTCAGCAATAATTTTAACGCTGCCAGCCGTATCGTAAGTCGGAACGATTTCAAAATTGGGGTGATTCTTCCAGAAATTTCGACATTGCCCGATTGCTGCGGGATGGGAGTAAACAGTGTTTAAACGGGACAATTCAATTCCTTTTGGAGCGATCAAATTTAATTCAATTCGAAGATTGACCTCTCCAACAATTCGGATGCTGTTTTCCAGCAGCAGGTCGTAATTTTGATGAATACTGCCCGACAATGTATTTTCAATGGGAATGATTCCCAATAAATTTTTGTTATTTTTCACCGATTGAAAGACCTGTTCAAACGTCTCCTTTGGATGGCAGATCGCGGATTCACCTAAGAATTTTTTAGCAGCAATTTCGCTAAAGGCATAATGCTCGCCCTGGA
Source organism: uncultured bacterium (assembly GCA_965603055.1). GTDB lineage: Bacteria > Zhuqueibacterota > Zhuqueibacteria > Thermofontimicrobiales > Thermofontimicrobiaceae > CBFDBN01. Next base: position 1,712 of record CBFDBN010000171.1, read on the forward strand.
AGCAAATTTCATTGGATTTCATTGGCAACTGTCTCCCTGAGATGCGTAATCAGTTTTTCCAATCCTGTTAAATAGCTTTGAATACCCAATCCCAAAACTTGATCGATGCAAACGTCTTTGATAACAGATATTCTTCGAAACGGTTCTCGCTGGTAAATATCGGAGAGATGGACTTCAATCGTAGGCTTTGAGACCGAGGCAATGGCATCACGCAAGCTGTAACTGTAATGCGTCAATGCCCCGGGATTAATAATAATTCCATCGGCCCAGGTTCGATGTTCATGGATAAAATCTATTATTTTGCCATCGCTATTGTTTTGAAAAAATTTCGTTACCGCTCCCAAATCTTTTGCCTTTTGTACAAGCATCTGGTTCAATTGATCGAGCGTTGTCGTGCCATAAACTTCTGGCTCTCGTTCGCCCAACAGGTTGAGATTGGGACCGTGAATAATAAGTATATTGATCATTACCTTCCCCTATAAATATAATTTTACCAGTGATGTGCATTTTACAAATTTTTTCTTAAAGAATCAATACAAAACTTATTATTTGATTTTAATTATTCTCTTTTTCAATCTCATCCTGTTTCAAAATTGAAATAGCTGTAAAATAAAAGTAAAAAATTTAAACTTTCCACTTGACATTTAAAAAAAAATAATTAAATTGAATTATGTAAGTTGTCAGTCATCGTTCAGGGGGAATAAATTTTGGATTGATATCTTGCAGGGTCAAATGTGTACACGCCTGATTCCCGATGAGTCGGGATTCCACTGTAGATAATATTAAGAGTCTTGTTAAGATTCGGGTCAAATCATTTTTCAGCATAACCGGGGGTTGTGCTTTTTTTGCTTCTATAATGATAATTCGAGCAGTCTAATTCATCATCGGCTTCGGAGGAGAGGAAAAGATGAGAAAGCTGTCGATTTTCATTTGGGGGAGCTTATTTTTATTTTTGACAACCAGTGTTGTGGGACAACAAAGCACTGTTGATTTTAACACCTCAATTTCAACATACCAGAATTATTTAGTCTCGGCTGGACTGGAAAACATTGAAATCCAACTTGGACCCAACCAGACCATCTGGATCACGTATGAAAATCGGCGATTCCGGAACGAAGTCACAGCTCTCGGTATTGTGCTCAATTATGCGGTTCAGTGCTTTTCGTCAGCCCGGCAGTTCGTCATCGTTCCAAAATACCGAAACATTCCACTGAAATATATCAGTGTTGATCGAGAACGATTCAATCAATTTATTCACAATGAGATCACATCTGCGGAATTGATAACGCATCTGATAATTTCAATTAAACCGCCATCGGAGCGACCACTACCTGGCTATGGTTCGTCAGATATCAACTCGTCACTGTTTAAATTTGATTTCACTCTCAGTCCCGGCTGGAAAGCCCAGTTTGCCCGACCGGGCGATCCGGCGCAGTTGCAATTCACTTTTTTAGCTGATTTTTCATTTATACCAGCGCCTGGAATGCAGGTTAACGGACAGTTCGTTGCCCCGCTTTACAACGAATTCCAACGCCAGGAAGGACGATCTCGCCTGGGACAGGTTCGTATCAATCAATTGTTTCGACTGCCTCACTGTACTTTTCTATCGTTGAGCGCCGGTATCTTTGAATACGACTGCTATGGAGTTTCTTCACAAATCAAGCAGTATTTATGGCGAGATCGGCTCAGTTTTTCGTGTCGATTGGACTATTTGCAAACCCATTCGCTAAACCGGTGGCTGCCATTAAACTCTCCCTGTGAAAACAATTTCTCCTATTTGGTTCAGACAGAATACCGATTTGAGCCGATCGATTTTCGAGCCAGGATCACCTGGGGACGATATCTGCTCGGTGATGAGGGCTGGCGGATCGATGTGCTGCGAAAGTTTAAGGAATTGGAGTTGGGATTCATGGGCGTCTGGAGTGAGACACTGGAATTTTTGACCGGCATGACGGTGCGGATTCCATTCCCAATTTCAAAGCAATCCCATCCTGGCAGGGTCCGCCTGTGTACACCAAAATTTATTTCATGGAACTATCGCTACGTGCCGTGTTTTGATGGCTTCATTTTAAATACTGGTGAAGGATTCGAGGCGATCTCCGACCAATTGACACCGAGCTTTATTCGAGCCAATATCAAACAATTTCAATCTGCCCTGCGATATGTCAGGCTCAATGAACCTGATTCTAATAAAAAGCTACTAGCCGAGAAAGGAGAGTGATTGAGGTGTTCGATGCGCTGGTAAACCTTCCGAAGGTTCACAACCTTCGGAAGGTGTTTTTATTGATTCTCTTGCTGAAAATTGGAGTACTTAATGCTCAAGTTGATAGCCACCCTGGAATCTCATTGGCAGGCACCAGTGGATTGATTAACATTCCTACTGCCCGGGTAAGCAGTGACCAGCAGGTTACAATTGGAATTGGGTATGTGAATCGTCATTCTGCCTACCTGGAACGAGGGCATTGTGATAATTTTCCGATTTATATCGTGCTAGGCTATCTACCCAGGTTAGAGTTCAGCGCCGGTGTGATGTTTGTTCCCGGGCAAAGGAGCTACGATGGCACCAATACTTACAAAGACGGTGTGGTCAGTCTTCAATATTTATTATTGAAAGAAAGAAAATTCCTTCCCTCGCTGGCAATCGGCGCCAGGGATATTTACAGTTTTATTTTGCTTAACACCACCTTTATTGTTGCCAGTAAAACGATCCGCAATCATTCGAAATCCGGCTTTCGATTTCACATCGGTTACGGCTCAGACATCATCGATCATCATCTTGGCGTCCCCAAAAAAGATCGAAAATTTCCAGTGGGACATACCATTGTTGGATTATTCGGTGGATTTGAAATTCAATGGAAGGAAAAGATCGTTTATATGCTGGAATATGACACACAGATGATAAACACCGGGCTTCGGTTTCGGTTAAAGCGTTATCTGGATTTTGATGTGTGTCTTTTAAATATGAGGGATTTGAGTGGAGGAGTAAATTTTTCGTTTGATTTATAATCCAAATATAAATCTCTTTCCAGATGCTGAAGCCGCTTGACTTTTAATATAAAATTATTTATCTTATTCACATCAAAGATTAAACTGCCTTTTATTAAGATTGAAATTCTATAGTACAAGAAACAGTTTATGAAAATTCGTGACTAACGAGGTTATTATAATGAAAACTTCAAAAGAAATCCAGCAACGTTTCGAAAAGGAGAAAAACGCTTATTGGCGTATTCGTAATGATTTATTAAAAAAATATAAAGGGAAGTGGGTAGCAATTGTTAATGAACAAGTTGTTGCTATCGGTGATGAAATGGGAAAAGTAATTGAAGATGCTTTTCAAAAAACACAGAGTAAAGTCATGTTTGTCGGTGAAGTCGGATTGGAGGATCGAATTTCAAGAATTTAAATTTGTCTATTAAACCAACAAAGATTTCCACACATTAAGAAAACGTTTATTTAAAATCTACGCATATCAATTCTTCTTCTATTAAAAAAATAAGTTGACATTTCCACAAGTTTTTATTAATTTCCTACTCTTAACATTTACATGAAATGATGAATCACACAGACGATTACTCTTAAAATTTTTATCAGTGTGATTCTTCAATCCGCATCGGCGAGTTTAAGTGATGGAATAAAAAATGAGGAAGAAATGATTAACCGAATTTTAAAAGTATTTTGTTTTTTCATAATTATGGGAACGGCTGTCCTTTCGCAGGAACAATTTGTCCAATTCACTTATTATGATCAACTCACCTGGTCCGACGATGGAAATCAATTGGCGTTTCGCTGTATTTTATTGGACGAATCCAAGCCTGATCAGTTGAAAACCAATATCCTGGTTAAGGACTTGAATAATGACCGATTGATCTGCCTCAATCCCCAGCCGGAAAGATTTGTTATTTCTCGGGATAAAAGACAACTGCTTTTTTCGAGCAGCTATGGTCTCTACCTGGTTTCATTGAAACAAAAAAATCGAACGTCTCAAATCTATTTTAGAAATCCAGCGGCAACATGGTTTTTTCAAGATTTTGGCTTTATAGATGATGGAACGAAATTTTATATGGATCGTTACGATTATGCCACAACGAAAACAATTCTGGATTCTTATCAAATTCAATCACCGAAATTTTCAACTCAATTTATTGGTTGGGCTGAAACAAAAAAGATCGATAAAAAATCTCGCGCGTCACGTTTTGATCATCATGTTGACGAAATGAAAGGAAAACTACAGACGGCAATTAAAATAAATGGCATGGTCATCGAATTTTTACCCCAGCCAGAGTCGGATGACCCGGGAAATTTTAAGCTTGTCTATCAGCCAGCTCGAAAAAATCTTTTTCATGCCGTACTATTGGATCGATGCCGACCTCGAATGTTGAGTGTTAATCCGGATAGCACTGAAATTATCGTCTCTGTGTTTCAACAGGGCATTCATAAAACTTATCGATTACCGTTTGCTGCGAAGCATTTAATTCCTATTGAAAATAAACGGTACTTTTCTGTTTCATGGCTGGATGCTGAGCGCTATATTTGCCTCACAGATGATGGTCTATTTTTACGCAGTGTTGATTTGTCAATAAACAAAAAAATAGATGTTTGGCAATTCCCGGAATGGTGCCAACAGATTAACCTTGATCTGCCCAAATATGAGCTTCAGGTCGGTTTTGAATCTGAAAGAAGTCTGGCGGAACAGCTCATCGCTCGATTACAACGATCAGGTTTTCAAGCCAGGATGAAATATTTTAAGGATCCAACAAAAGAAGGTTATCGAATTCGGGTTGGTGGCTTTCAAACCCGGCAGGAGGCACAGGCAATTGGCGAGGAATTGAAACAAAAAGGCTATGATTATTGGATTGATACAATTTCGGACTATTACGATTATTTTAATTCAATCCGATTCGAAGAAAGGAAATCCTTTGAAAATCAAACTGCTATTGTCCAATATAAATTTGACAAATATTTGAGAAGTCGAATTTTACTTCAGACGGCAAATAAAGAGGAACAAGTTATTGTTGATGAGATGAATAATATTCCTGGGCGGATTTTATGGTAATTGGGTAATTCTGTAAATAGGTTATTAGGCAATCAGGTAACTGGAGATTATGTAAATGGGAAATGAGGGGCATGGTCAACAAGTGAATTAATGACCAGGTGAATGACTGGTTAATTATTACTATTCAAAAAGTCTTCTAATACCTTATTACCCTATTACCCAGTTACCAAATTACCCTATTACCTAATAGCCTGATCACCAGTATGAATAACAAAATTTAGTGAGGTAAGTAAGACATGGAGGAGGAAAATTTAGTCCAGAAAGTAACAGACGATAATTGGGACAAGCACTGGCATCATGCCGGGGGAAAATTGATGGAATTAGGTACTGCAAGTTTGACCGATACGGAGTTGCTGTCGATTTTAATTGCTCCTGGCATTAAAGGACGATCGGCCGAGAAAATTGCAGAAGAAATTCTATTAAGATACGGTTCCTTCAATGGATTGGCAAATCAGCCGCTGGAAAAATTTTTAAAAATAAAGGGCATGGGCGATGTCAAAATTGTTCGCCTTGCTGCTGCCATGGAATTTGCCAAACGATGGGTAGATATGGCAATCAATGAATTGAAATATGATAGAGAATTGCGCAAAGAGGTGCTGGGAGATTAACCAATGAATCCGATTAAAAAGAAAGCTACGACGAACCCCAGTCCGTTGGATATGAAGGTTCACAAAACCGAGCGGTCAGCAGTAGCAATTTTGACTCACTGGATGCGAGAAATCATCAGCAATAAGCTGCTTGACCTGGGTATGCCTGATGTTGAGACTTTAGCTGACGACAGACTCATGCCAGATGCCGTGATTTATGAATCGCAAAGAAGCCAAAATGTACTCTGTGTAATAGAGGCAAAGCCACCCAGTTACGACGTTTTTGACGAGAGAGGATTGAAAGAACCGGCTAGGAAAAAAGCAAGTTATCGCAAGGCAAAATATTTTGCTGTCACCAATTTCAAATTTTTGATCTGGTTCAGCACTGAAAAAGTGAATGCATTAAAGCCAGAAGAAGGCAGCGGCAACGATGGTGATATCCTGTTCTCGC
>CBFDBN010000172.1:0-7797 GCA_965603055.1 uncultured bacterium
GGCCCCTGGCATGGTTCATTATGACTAAATGGCTGCAAAATTTTGCTTATCGAGTTAATTTTGGAATATGGATATTCATTCTATCGGCTTTGTTAGCGTTGATCATTGCACTGCTTACAGTGAGTTACCAGTCGATTAAAGCAGCGGTGGCAAATCCGGTGGAATCATTACGTTATGAGTAGAAATGCGCGGAGCAAAGCGCATAGTGTAATATAGGTGAGATGTGAGATGGCGATTTTTGCGTCTCACATCTGTCGTCTCACGTTTCACGTAATGCTATGCGCCATGCTCTCTGCACTATGCAAAAAAACGGAGAAAATCATGTTCAAAAACTATTTAAAGATTGCTTTAAGAAATATTAAAAAATACAAAGGCTATTCTTTTATTAACATTACTGGTCTGGCAGTAGGTATGGCTTGCTGCATATTGATCTTTTGCTGGATCAATGACGAGCTGAGCTATGATCAGTTTCATAACAATATAGATCATCTCTATAGAGTCGTTCGTTCTGAACGCAACCCTGATGGTACCATCAACCAATATGCCGGTACTTCAAGTCCTGTGGGACCTTCTTTAAAGGAATCTTATCCTGAGATCACTGAATTCTCGCGACTTTACACTTTTTCCAGGCAGAGGGGACGAGTGCTTCTCAAATATAAAAATAACCAGTTTTATGAGGACAGATTTTATTGTGCTGATCCATCGTTTTTTTCTATTTTTACCTTCCCCTTCATTCAGGGGAATCCCCATTCTGCTTTGACAAATCCTAATTCCGTCGTCATCACCCAGGACATGGCGGAAAAATATTTCGGTGACGAAAATCCTGTTGGCAAGACCCTGACTATAGTCAATTCGCATGATTTAACCGTCTCAGCGGTCATCGAGAATATCCCCGCCAATTCACACGTGCAATTCGATTTCATAAGCCCACTTGAACCGCTGCTCGATCAGTTTAGCTGGATGAGAAAATGGAATATTCCCCATTTTTATACTTATGTACTCATTGAGAATAGCGCAAACCTTCATGAAGTGAGCCAGAAAATTCGAGATCATCTAAAGCGATACGAGCCTGAATTCTACAAAACATCTTTAAACCAGTATGCTCTCCAGCCAGTAAAAGACATTCATCTTCGCTCCCATTATAAATCTGATCTTAGCGGTGAGAGCAAAATACAGACGGTTTACATAGCCTTTTTTTCGTTGATTGCTGCTTTTGTGCTTATCATCGCCTGCATCAATTTTATTAACCTCACAACAGCCCGTTCAGCAAACCGGGCGAAAGAGATCGGCATGCGCAAGGTCAGTGGGGCAAATCGCATCCATATTGTCAGACAGTTTTTTGGCGAGTCGCTTTTGATGTCTTTTTTGTCGCTGGGATTGGCTATTTTCCTTGTTAGTCTCATGCTGCCAACTTTTAACCAGTTGAGCGGAAAACAATTGGAGTTCGTGCACCTTTTCGACCGGGATATTCTAATTGCAATCGTTTGTATTGTAGTCATTACTGGAGTGTTATCAGGTCTTTATCCAGCAGTTGTGCTTTCCTCATTTCAGCCCATTGGTGTTTTAAAAGATAAAACTGCAAATGTGATGAGAAATAAGCATTTCAGACGTATTCTGGTGATCTTCCAGTTCAGCCTCTCAGTCTTTTTGATTATCGGAACCATTGTCGTATACAACCAGCTTGAATACATTCAACATAAAAATTTAGGATACAATAAGGATTATTTAATTTATTTTTCAAGACAGGGTAATCTCACCAGGCAATACAACGTTTTAAAAGAAGAATTGTTGAAAAATTCACATATCCGGGGTGTAACCTCATCTTCCGATTTACCGATCAAAACAACACACTATACAATGGTTAACGGCTGGGAGGGTAACTCTTCCGAAGATGGCATGCTTATGAACTTTTTCTCCGTTGATGAGGATTACATTAAAACGTTCGGTATTGAAATGGCTGAGGGACGATTTTTCTCAGAGACCATTTCGACAGACGCTGTTGAGGGATTTGTACTTAACCAGGAAGCTGTGAGATTGATGGGCATGCAGAATTCGGTTGGGAAACGTTTTTCATTTTTTGGGACAGAAGGCCGTATTATCGGGGTAATGAAGGATTTTCATTTTAAGTCACTTCACCAACCCATTGAGCCGTTAATTTTCTGGATCAATCCAGCGTGGGATCAGTATATTTTCGTTCGTGTTCAATCTGGGGAAATGGCTTCGAGCCTGCAATTTATTGAAGAAATGTACCATAAATTCAATCCAGACTATCCTTTTGATTTCAAGTTCCTGGATGAAGACATCGATCAGCTTTATCGCACTGAAATGCGTACCAAACAGGTGTTATCATTGTTCGCTGGATTTGCTATCTTCATCTCCTGCATTGGTCTGTTTGGATTGACTTCGTTTATAACGGTACAACGGACCAAAGAGATAGGGATACGTAAAGTTCTCGGGGCTTCAATTGTCGGGGTAGTGAAGCTACTATCCAGAGAATTTACCTGGTGGATATTTATAGCCAATGTGATCAGTTGGCCATTCGCTTATTTCATTACCAGAAAATGGCTCGATAGTTTTGCCTATCGAATCGATTTGACAATTTTGCCTTTTATATTGGCTGGTTTTTCTGCCCTGCTAATTGCGCTACTGACAGTGGGCTATCAGTCGATTAAAGCGGCGTTGGCAAATCCAGTGGAGAGTTTGAGATATGAATAAAAATGTGAGACGTCAAATGTGAAACGGCAGACGTACCCATTACCTGTGATTCGTTTCACGTCTCATGTTTGACGTTTCACGAGAAGGAGAGATCATGTTCAAAAATTATTTAAAAATTGCTTTAAGAAGCATGAAAAGACATAAAATCTATTCATTTCTAAATATTACAGGATTAACTATCGGGATGACCTGTTTTATACTTATTCTATTATGGGTTCAGGATGAGCTGAGTTTTGATAAATTTCATGAAAATGCAAATCAGCTCTATCGTGTGATTACGGAACAACATCATTCAGGTCAGGTCACGCGTACTTCAGAAACACAATTTCCGCTAGCGGTTGCTTTGAAAAACGATTTTCCTGAGATAAGCAATTCAGCAAGGCTTTTAACTAAGTGGGGGAATAAGTTTATCAAATATAAATCTAATTCTTTTAATGAGAATAGAGTCTTTTTTGCAGATCCTTCTTTTCTGGAGATGTTTTCGTTTCCCTTACAAAAAGGAGATCCAGAAACAGCGCTTCTCGAACCTTATTCAATTGTTTTAACACAAGAGACTGCATACAAATATTTCAAGAATGAAGATCCGATTGGTAAAATTCTCCAGATAGACTATTTTAATAAGCTTACTGATTTTAAGGTTACTGGGATACTGAAAAATATTCCTCACAATTCTCATTTACAGTTCGACTTTCTATTGCCCTTCCATCTTTTCGATTATTCCGATGTGGCAGATCCCTGGAGTACAGTGGATAACTATCAGACTTATGTACTGCTCAATAAATATGCATCATTAAAAGAAATAAATCAAAAAATAGCTGACTATAAATCGAAACATGTCCCAGGATCGCATGACAAATATTATTTACAACCATTAACGCGAATTCATCTCTATTCAGATGTAAAATTTGATTCGCCTGCAAACAGTGATATTCGATATGTTTACTTCTTTACTGTTATATCAATATTCATACTACTCATCGCATGTATCAATTTTATGAATCTTTCAACCGCCCGCTCGGCCAATCGTGCAAAAGAGGTTGGTTTGCGAAAAGTTATTGGTGCCCAAAGAATTCAACTTATACGCCAATTTTTTGGTGAATCTCTCCTGTATTCTTTTGTTGCCTTTGTATGTGCCATCATTTTCGTTATTGCTATTCTACCTCTATTTAATAATCTATCAGGAAAAACACTATCGATTGCGGGCTATAGAAGTGCTTATATTTTCTTATTTCTGTTGGGTGTTACAATTATGACGGGTGGGATTTCAGGAAGCTACCCCGCCTTCTTTCTATCATCTTTTACTCCAGTCAGCGTGTTAACAGGTTCACTATCATCAATGATGAGAAGAACGAAAAGTAATTTTTTCAGGAAACCACTTGTGATTATACAATTTTCAATTTCGATCATTTTGATTATTGGAACGTTGATCGTTTCCAGTCAGCTTAGATTTTTGCAAAATAAAAACCTGGGATTCAATAAGGATAACCTCATTTATATTCCTGTTCGGGGTGATTTAGCACAAAATTATAAATCCCTGAAGCGGGAATTGTTAGGTAATCCAAATATTAAAGGTGTGACAGCAGCCAATATTTTACCGAAACATGGAAACGAAAGTTTGTTGGATGAATGGGAAGGAAATACTGATGATGATAAAATAGTGGTTAACATTACTTCAGTTGATTATGACTATTTCAAAACCTTGAATATGAAAATAGTGCAAGGTAGAAATTTTTCAAAAGCGTTTCCAGCCGATCTTTCAGAAGCGGTAATTGTTAACGAAGAGGCTGTCCGACAGATGGGTATGGTTTTTCCAATTGGGAAAAGGCTTTGGGGGAAGAGAATTATTGGTGTTGTAAAAGATTATCATTACAAATCACTTCATGAACCAATTGAGCCCATTGTATTAAGCCTGACGAATAGGTGGCTCTATTTCATTTTCATTAAAATCAACTCTCATTCTCTTGATCTTGCTGGAACAATTAAATCTATAAAAGATGTCTATGAAAAATTTGTGTCGGAGTATCCCTTTGAATTCCATTTCCTGGATACTGATATTGATAACTTTTATTACAAGGAGAAACAGATTCATAAAACTTTTACTTATTTCACTTTCCTGGGGATCTTTATTGCCTGCCTGGGACTTTTTGGTTTAGCATCGTTTACTGCGGAACAACGTACCAAAGAAATCGGCATCAGGAAAGTGCTGGGAGCTTCTGTGTCGAGTATTGTACTTCTGCTCACAAAAGAATTTACGAAATGGGTGTTGATTTCCAATTTAATAGCATGGCCTTTTGCCTATTATGCGATGAATAAATGGCTACAGAATTTTGCCTATCATATCAATATCAGTGTGTGGTTATTCATTATTTCAGCCGGACTGACACTTGTTATTGCCTTTTTAACCGTGAGCTATCAGTCGATTAAAGCAGCGTTGGCGAATCCAGTAGAGTCTCTTGGGTATGAGTAGAAATGCAAAGGGCATGGAGCAAAGCGCATAGCGTGAGAGACGCCATGCGCTATGCAAGAATAGGAGAAGATCATGTTTAAAAATTACCTAAAAATCGCTTTTCGAAACCTCAGAAAGCATAAAGGTTTTTCATTCATTAATATTTCAGGCTTAGCGATCGGAATGGCATGCGCAATTTTCATCATGTTATATGTGGATTTCGAGCTAAGCTATGATAATTTTCATGACGATGCCGATCGAATCTACCGTATCGTAAATGAACAAACCACATCAAACGGTATTCGTTATTATGCTGGAGTTACTGCGGGCATGGGGCCCACAATTAAGGACAATCTACCCCAGGTAGAAAATATGGCAAGGATTGTCCGCCTCCAACCTAAAACCGTTAGATACGGAACCAGAGCCTATCTTGAAGAAAAAATTGTGTTCGCTGAGCAGGAGATATTTGATATATTTTCCATAAGATTCATCAGAGGTGATTTGAATAATATATTAACACGTCCGTTAACGGCTGTAATTACCCAGAGTATCGCAGCAAAATATTTTAGTAGCGAAGACCCAGTGGGGAAATTTCTTGATATAGACGGAAGGAAATTTGCGGTTACAGGAATTATTGCCGACTCACCAAAAAATAGTCATTTCAAACCAGGTATAATTCAATCCTTCTCTACACTGACATTGCCCGATAATGAAAGACCACCAGGATTTCTACAATGGAATACAACTCACAGTGCTAAAACTTATTTTAAGCTCGTATCGAATACAGAAATTGATTTGTTCCAGACTCAAATCAATCAACTGGCATACCAAAATTTAAAAGAAAAATTAGCAGAATACGGATATCAGCATAATTTTTTCCTACAAAATATTAAGGATATACATCTTCATTCTCATTTTAGGGGTGAGTTTGAAACACCAGGCAATGCCCAGTATTTGTATATAATTTCCTTTATCGGTCTTTTTATTTTGCTAATTGCCTGCATAAATTTTACGAATTTGTCAACTGCCCGTTCAGCCAAACGATCCTCTGAGGTTGGAATGCGAAAAGTTGTCGGTGCTACCCGCAAGCAATTGATTTTCCAAATTATGGGTGAATCACTATTTATCTCGTTCATTACCCTTGTGATATCCTTCATACTTGTTGTGCTAACAAAGGATTTTTTTAATTCAATTTTAAACACAAATTTTGAAACTATTGAACTTCTTCGTCCCAGGATTATTATTTTTCTATTGATAATGGGAATATTTACTGGTGTAACATCCGCTATTTATCCAGCATTTTTCCTTTCGGGATTTAGACCAGCAATTATTTTCAAGGGTACTTTCACAACTGGTAAAAAAGGAGCTCAAGCCAGAAAAATTCTTGTAATTGGGCAGATTGTAATATCCGTTATTTTAATAATAGGCATACTCGTCATTTATCGACAGATCGATTATATGAAGAATTATCCGCTCGGTTTTGATAAAGAACAAAAACTAATCATCATGCTGCCAGAAGTCGACTTAATGACGAATAACTATGAAACAATTAAATCGGAATTTAAGAAGCATCCCTCAATTCTCGGTGTGACTGCCTCTTCAAGTGTGCCGGGTCGAAGTACGTTTTTTTGGAGATTGTGGCCGACCGGAATGAGGGATCAGAAAAGCCAACCATTAAACTTCATAAATGTAGATTATGATTTCATTGATATTTATGATATGGAAATCATTGCGGGCAGATCATTTGACAGGACTTTTGGAAGTGATTTGGAAGCTCCCGGCTGGGTTATCAATGAATCAGCAGTAAAGGCTTATGATTGGAATTCACCTGAAGAAGCTATTGGAAAAGAAATGATGGATGACAGGACGCCCATTATCGGTGTTGTGAAAGATTTCCATTTTAAAGGCTTACAAAATGCGATAGAGCCACTTGCGATATCAGTCTGGTCCGAGCATTTCAACTGTTTTACACTGGAAGTCAGTTTAAACAATCTAAGTGAAACCATATCTTATGCTGAAGATGTAATCCAACAATTTTTCCCGGAAGCGATCTTCAATTATTTTTTTCTTGATGATGATTTTAACCGCCAGTACCACTTTGAAGAGCAGATAAGTGTTTTGTTCAGTGTTTTTACTTTCCTGGGAATTATCATTGCCGTTCTTGGATTATTCGGATTGACAGCGTTTATTGCCGAGCAACGTACCAAAGAGATCGGTATCAGGAAAGTTTTCGGGGCATCGATATATGGATTGGTGTTTAATTTCTGGAAAGATTTTGGCGAATGGGTACTGATTGCCAATATTATCGCCTGGCCCATCGCCCATTATGCCATGAACAAATGGCTGCAAAACTTTGCCTACCGGATCGATCTGAGTGTCTGGATTTTTATTCTTGCTGGTCTTGTGGTATTGGTGATTGCCCTGCTGACTGTCAGTTTTCAGTCTATCAAAGCAGCAATGGCAAATCCAGTTGAATCGCTGCGTTATGAGTAGCAACGAATAGCGCAAAGCGCATAGCGAAAAAAATGCTATGCACCATGCTCTTTGCGCCATGCAAGAAAAGGAGAGAAATCATGTTTAAAAATTATTTGAAAATCGCTTTTCGCAATTTTAGAAAGCACAAAGTCTATGCATTC
>CBFDBN010000173.1:0-7795 GCA_965603055.1 uncultured bacterium
ATTGATTTAAGATTATGATTGGATGGGGAAATTAATTTAATCATTAATTGAAAAACTTGTTGACAATTTTATTAAATTTATTATTATGAATCTAATTCAGTGACGTAAAATGTTAAAATTTTAATTCAGCAAAAGTGTAAAATGGAAGTTACAGAAATCAAAAAAACAATCTCAGCCCGTCCTTTTATACCTTTGATCAAAATGGAAAAGTGGTGCTTATCACTCCTGAATCAATTAGCTCTATTAATTTTACTAGAAAATCCGACGAATGGAATTAACAATGAAAAGCGATTCAACAGTTCTATAAGGGGTGATATAAAATAAGTTACTCACTTAAAGACTATAAGTAATTATTTTTAAATATTAATAAAATCCAAAATGTCCCGGTTATTTTATCTCACCCCTTAAATCCGTTCTTATGAAGAAATTGTTTTAAATTATTAGCGCGATAATTCCTTGATATAAATACTCCCCCCAGAAGTTCTCAGCGTGATCAGCGGGCCGCCACCATTAATCTTTCCTTTTAAGGAATTCTTTTTAATAACGCCTCTCACTGTAATGGGGAAATCAGTATTAACTCTTCCGCCGGAAGTGTGGGCATCCAGATCAGCAGAAATATTTCGAGGTAAATAAACTCGAATGCTTCCACCTGATGTTTTTAATGCGCAATCCCGATCAATTTTGCCGGTTAGCTCGGCATAAACACTTCCACCTGAAGTACCAGCTTTGACATTTCCATTGAGGTTTTTCAAATTCAAGCTGCCACCTGACGTGTAGGCATCGGTATCGCCAGTCACGCCATCCAGAGTAATGCCGCCACCCGATGTTTTTGCATCGACAGAGCCAGCCGTTTCACCAATGGTAATGCTCCCCCCAGAAGTATGAGCGAAAACATGTCCCCTGGCTTCCTGCACCTTAATGCTGCCGCCAGAAGTTTTGGCATTGACCGGACCATCGACACGTCCCACAGTGATTGAGCCGCCTGATGTTTTCAAATCACTTTTGCCGATCAAATCCGTAACCTGAATGCTTCCCCCGGCAGTGTTGATGTCGAGATTGAATTCCTTTGGCACCAGCACCTCAAAACGTAGTTTTAACCTTCGTTTTTCTCCCCACCAGCTTTTTGAACCGAGGTACTCGGCACGGACTTTCACGCCTTCGCTATCCTGGTCGAAATCTAATTCTAAATTCTCAAAAATCTCCTCAGCTCTGCGCTTGCTGTTGGCATCTGCTTTTCTGATTACGGTAATTTTTACTTCATTTCGTCCCCAGCTATCCACTTCCACCGAGCCGAGGTCTGCTTTCAAATAAAACAGTTGACCGCGCTTAACTTTGAAGGTTTTTGTAACGGTATCCTTATAGTCTCCCAAGGGACTTTTGCTCATTGCGTTCGTTGAAAAAATGAATGCAAAAATAAGGGTGAATGCAAAACCAATATGGATAATTTTTCTCATCATTGCTCTCTCCCGTTTATGGTTCAATTCCGTTTTATGCAATTCTACGGCAACAATTTTTAAAAGTTGCTTATTTAGCTTTTGCCGTTTCACTTTTCACATTTCACTTTTTACCATGTGGGTGCAATCCCATAATTTCGGAATTGCTTTAAAAAGTATTAAAAATGGTAACCACCTGTTTTATTGAAGAATAGAGTTATTAGTTTTAAACATTAATTTATGATTTCGAGCCATTTTTGAAATTGAAAATTGACAATTGTCAATGACCTAAGCCATATTTTCTCTTAAACTGACGGCTATAGGATTACCACCCCTTGAATTTTTCGCTTGCAATTTTCAAAACTTAGTACTATATTGTTACGGTTGAGCAACAGAGAATTGAAAAGATTTTGTAAAAAGATTTAAAGGTGCACCATGAAAAAAACATTCAACCTGCTATTTATTTTTGTATTTTGCTGCTGCGCTTATGTCAACGCCAGTTCCCCAAGTTTTGAAAACCCAAAAAGGTTTACATCTGAATTCCTGTTTGGATTAAGATTTCCGATTGCGAAACAAACCAGCGATGATATTCTTTCTGGTTTTGCCTTGAGATTTGGAGTGGGTTATCAATTAACGAAAAACCTGGAGATATTTAACCTGGCTTTCGATTTCGGGAGCTCATCTCCACAAAATCCTGATTATTATTATGATTATTATACCGGCTTAGTCCAGGAAACAGTGAACGTTTATGGACTTCCATTAACCATGCGTTATCGCTTTCAGATTAAGGATCAGCTTGATTTTTATATGGGTGCCGGCATTAGTTATTATTGGTTTGTGACAAAACTTGAAATTCCCTATTATGGCAATTTAAAGGAGTCTCGGAAGCGGCATGGACCGGGTGGGATTTTTGAGATCAGTCTATTCACCGACGCTTTCAGCGAGAAATTGTTGGTCGGTCTGACCACCAATCTCCATTATCTACAAACGAAGGGAAAAACATTGACGAAACCTGAAGGTGACGTCCCTGATGAAAGAGTAAGCCGGAAAGATATTTATCTTAATTTTGCAATCTGTGCCAGGTATTTCTTGGGGAAATAGATGAAGCTACGTGAATATCAAGCCAAGAAAATTTTTGCAGAAAAGGGTATCCCGATTCCTCTCGGGAAAATGGTACAGACGGTTGAACAAGTCGATTCTTTTGCCACCGGGTTAAAACGCCCCATTATTTTGAAACCCCAACTCAGTTTTAAAGGCAGGGGCAAGTTAGGAATCATTGCCTTTGCAAACACCCCAGAGGAAGCCACCAAAGAAGCGGAGCGGTTGTTCAGCTTAACTGTTAAAAATGAAAAAATCGAACGGTTGCTGGTCGAGGAAAAAGTCGATATCGCCCAGGAACTTTACCTGTCTGTTGCTGTCGATTATGGTCAACGATGCCCGGTAATAATGATCAGCCAGCGTGGGGGAGTGGACATTGAAGAGCTGGCAAAGACCGATCCCCGGGCACTGCTTAAAATTCCAATTCATATTTTAAACGGTCTAATCAGAAAGGATGTCACCCGTATTCGTGAATTCAGCAGCCCTGAAGTTGCTCGTTTTGCTGAACAGCTTTACACTATTTTTAGAGAATATGATGCGGAAATGGTTGAGATCAACCCAATGGTCAAAACGAGTGATGGGCAGCTTCTGGCTGTTGATGCGGTATTAAATGTCAATGATGACTCCATGTTTCGGCATCCAGAATTAATGGCATACAAAAAGGAAATCGGTAGCCGTGATCCTATCGCGGAACAAGCATCGGCAAATGATTGGACCTATATCGATCTTTCCGGTGACATCGCTATTTTATCCAGTGGCGCTGGCTTGACCATGACCATTCTCGACCTGATTCATCAAGCTGGCGGCTCGCCTGCCAATTTTTTAGACACCGCACAGATCGATGGCGAAGGGATTTATGAAGCCTTTCAGCTTTTAAACAAAGCCAAAAAAGCGAAAGCAATGTTAGTCAATATTTTTGCTGGCTTGAATCAATGCGACAGCCTGGCTTCAGGCATCCGTCAATATTTAGCCGATCATCCAATGGATATCCCGATAGTCGTCCGAATGATTGGCAATAAAGAGGAAATTGGACATCAAATTTTAGCTGAAATCGGTATTAAGCCTTATAAAAATTTGGAACAGGCGATTGAAAACGTAGTCGCGCTCTAAAGATAATTTAAAACAACAATTTAATATTTCAGATTATGCTTTATCTTTTAATAATGTATTATCCATTTTTTTTTATCATCCGTTGGGAACAAATTTGAGAAGCTATGAGCATTATCATCAATTCTGAAACAAAACTTGTTGTTCAGGGAATTACCGGCAATGCTGCCAGCCATCATACCAAATTAATGATGGATTATGGCACCAATATCGTTGCCGGGGTTCGACCCGGCGCTGGCGGAATCCAGGTTCACGGCGTTCCAGTATTCGATACCGTTCAGCAAGCTGTTGCAGTGCGAAAGCCCAATACTTCAATTTTATTTATTCCAGCCAAAGTAATGAAACTGGCAGCTTTTGAAGCGCTGGAAGCCGGGATAAAAACGATCGTCATGGTATCGGAACATATTCCGCTTCATGATACCATGGCAATCATTGCTAAAGCAAGAGAACTCAATGCTCGTGTGATCGGTCCCAATACTCCAGGACTAATATCTCCTTCAAAAAATTGCAAAGTTGGTTTCGTACCTTCTGCCTATTATATTCCTGGACCAGTGGGAGTAGCTTCTCGCAGCGGTACCTTGACTTATGAAATCGTCTCTCGTTTGACCGAAACAGGCATCGGTCAAAGCACCTGTGTCGGAATCGGCGGCGATCCGATTATCGGCTCGTCATTTTTCGATGTTTTAAAGCTTTTTCAAAACGATCCTGAGACGAAAGCCATACTTCTCATCGGTGAGATTGGCGGGACAATGGAAGAAGAAGCTGCCGCACTGGTTGAACAGGGTGAAATTACCAAGCCGGTAGTTGCTTATTTAGCCGGTCGAACCGCGCCGGCCGATAAGAAAATGGGGCATGCTGGGGCAATTATTGCTGGCGGCAGGGGTACGATTGCCAGTAAATTAGAAGCTTTCCAGCAAGCATCGATTCCAGTAGCAGCGGTTCCAGGTGATGTGGCGCCTTTAATCAAAAAATATGCTGTATAATATTTCTCCAACAAATAATAATACTTCTATCGATGCGATTCTTCGAAATTAATATAAAGTCTCTGAAAAAATCAAATTTTGGAAAAATTATCGACAGCCGAAAAAATTATTTTCAGTTTTGTTGTCAGGAAATTCCATAGAAATTAATATATTTTTGGAGAAACTGATTCGACTTGAAAGCTGGTGGAACTGGAATATTATTCGATTTACCGAAGTGTTTCTAATCATGTTAATCCCCACACTATTGATGGGAGCGAAATTAATTACTATGATGAAGGTGTTACTGGAACAGTCACGGTACATCAGTATCCCGATCATAAAGTGATTTCAGTTAATGGCGTAAACGCGGCCTGAACAAGCTTTTTGTTGAGGACGACCCAGAAATTGCTAGGACACATTCCTTTACTGCTACATCCGGATCCAAAACATGCGCTACAAATAGGATTTGGAGCTGGAGAGGCCAGTCGGGTGGTGTTATCTTATGGGATAGCGCAATTAGATGCGGTGGAACTCTGTTCCAATGTCATGTCTGCCAATCAATATTTTATCGAAATTAATGATAATGTTTACCATTTTTAGAAATATCATTTCATGTTCGCCTTATTAATTTAAATGATTACCAGAATTTTATCAATGAGTTGAGCGTTTTAGAAGGTATTGAACGAGTTTCGCTGATCTTTGGTGAGGATAGCGGGGATTAGGTAATTGGGCAATTTGATATTTTGAAATTCCGATATAAGAACGATAAAATGATAAAAATTACAGGTGAGTTTGTTCAAAAATTAGAACAAACCATCGGCGAAAAATATGTTTACACTGATCCGGAACGGTTGGAAGCTTATAATTTTGACGGGACCGAACACCGGTACCTGCCCGATGTAGTCGTGGAGCCAGAGACGACTGAGCAGATTTCAGATCTGATGAAGTTAGCGTCGATATACCAGGTTCCAGTTGTGCCAAGAGGAGCTGCAACCGGTTTGAGCGGCGGCGCCCTGGCAATACATGGGGGAGTTATTCTATCATTTCTAAGAATGAATAAAATATTAGAGATCGATGAGATCAATATGATTGCAGTGGTTCAACCCGGTGTGATCAACCTTCATTTACATGAAGCGGTTGAAGCAAAAGGGCTTTACTACCCGCCCGATCCTGCCAGTTATGAGACATCTTCGATTGGCGGCAATATTGCTGAGGATGCTGGCGGACCTCATTGTTATAAATATGGCACAACACGAGACTACGTACTGGGATTAAAAATCATCCTGCCAGATGGGGTGATTATGAACACTGGGGTCAGAACCCGCAAAGGTGTGGTCGGATATGACCTTACAAATTTAATAATTGGTTCGGAGGGGACATTAGCAATTGTGTCGGAGGTAACTTTGAGGCTTATCCCGTTGCCAGCGAAAATTGTGACGCTGCTTGTCTTTTTTCCTGGTACGAATTCGCTGGTCGCCAGTCTTTCTGGGATGACCAAAAGCCGAATTGTACCTGCCGCGCTGGAGTTTTTAGACCCGGCCTGCGTAAGCCTTATCCGAGATAAGATTGCACTCAATATGCCGCGGGAGAGTGCTTCGCTGTTAATTATCGACCTGGATGGGGAACCTGAAGAATTAGATCGCCAGATTGAGATTGTCGGGGAAACCTGTCTGGATCATGGGGCATTGGATGTCCTGATTGCAGAAGGCTCGGAACGAAGAAAAGGACTGTGGGATGTCAGGCGAAAGTTGCGTGATTTAATCAAAGAAGGTAATGATTTTAAACGGGGGGAGGATGTGACAGTTCCCATTGGCAAAATCCCTGAACTCATTCAGGAATGTGAAAAAATAGCGAAAAAATTTGGACTGGATAACTACAATTTCGGTCACCTGGGCGATGGCAATGTCCATGTGAATTTGACGCATCGAGCAAAAAATGACCAGATCATCAAACAGGGCGATAAAGCAGCCGAACAGATTTTTAAGCTGGCGCTTCAATTGGGTGGAACGATTTCCGGCGAGCATGGCATTGGAATTTTGAAACAGCCGTTTTTAGATCTGGAGCTATCCGAACAATCCATTCAATTACAAAGAAAGATCAAGAAGGTATTTGATCCATTGAATATTTTGAACCCGGGGAAAATTTTTGGTTAGTGGGAAACAATTCTTTGGATTCCACAACGACTATTGTAGTTATATCAGGAAAAGATCCTTTCAAAGGTTCAGAACCTTTGAAAGGATTCAGTACAACCGTCTCAGAGAAGAAAGAGAGCTCATCGCAAAATAAAATTAATACCACCAAGCAGGGAAAAATATTCTTGATCCTCCAAAAACGTCCAGCGTGCCTGAAGGTACGGATACATCACTGGTTTTCGTAATCCGCCAAATTCTAATCCCACCAGCACATTGCCGCCAATATCGATTTGCTTTTCATGATTAAAACCTCCTAAAAGAATTATTAAACATCTTGAACCGCAGAGTTCGCAGGGGACGCAGAGACCACAGAGCAATAAAACTTCAAAAATAAAAGAATGTTTTTTTTGATTGAATGGATGCTTTTTTTTATTGTCTATTTTGATCTCTGAGTTCTCTGTGCTCTCAGCGATCTCTGCGGTGAATTACTTAATCTTGATTTCAATAAATTAATGCAATGCTCTATTGCAGCTGCGCTGGGTTATACGTTGCCTGTTCACTGCTACTCTTACAAACCTCGTTCCAAAAAGTGTGAAGCTTAAACAAAGCGAAGATTTATCACTAATAAATTTTTGCTAATCACAATACTTTTGATTAATGGTTTCATTATTCCATATATTGACATTTTCCCTTTAATTTGATCAATATATTGATTGACAGATTTTCTTTACCCGGAATTTAGAGATTTTATTTTTGATTTTATCATATACAATTTAATTCAGATCAAATACAGCCTGAAAATTATGTTCATTCAAGTACAATTTGCTGTACCTAATCGTTCAACCGAGGTATGATAGAATTTTTAAGCCATTGTAAAATTCTGCTTGTCTCAATTAAAAAGATATTGTATATTTTTATCCGTAAGCGAGTTGGCTTGTATTATTTTAAATCAACTACGTTTTTATTCTTTTACTTTTGTTGAACGGAGATGGAAAGACGTAGAGCGTTGCGCGTGGGGCGTAGGGCGAAAAAATTTACTCCATCACGCCCTACGCCTGACTCC
>CBFDBN010000174.1:0-7788 GCA_965603055.1 uncultured bacterium
GGGAATTTATAATATTATTGAAAGACAGGATCAATATTACACTGAATCATATTATGGCGAACAATATGTTGACATTATTGAAGACGGTTGGTATGCCAGAATTGGCGATATTACAGCATGGACGGACATGATTGATTTTTTTGAAAACAATGATTTAAGCTCTGATGCGAATTATGAGACAGCCAAAACATTTATTGATATCGATAATTACACAGACTATTGTATTCTTGAAATTTACGGTGGTAATCGAGATTGGCCTCACAATAATTATATAGCTTTCAAACCCAGGAAACAGGATTCGATTTGGCGTTGGATATTATGGGATATGGATGCCTGTTTTATATTTTATGGTCTTTATTTTAATATGTTGGAATGGGCAATAAGTGACACGGTAGAAAATACTTTAATTTTAAAATCGTTACTCAAAAATGAAAATTACAAAAATAAGTTCATCAACCGTTACGCCGATCTAATGAATACCATTCTTTCACCTGCCTATTGCATTAGCCTGATAGATTCCCTTGCATCAGTTATCAGAAATGATATCGACTATGAAACTGATAAATGGGGCAGTTCACCAGAAAGCTGGGAAGAAGAAGGAATAAAAGGTAGATTATACTATTATTCAAATAAACGTTATGGTATTGCACGACATGATATTGAAGAAGTATTCTCGCTGAGTGGAAATCTAATCTTAACGATAGACTCAGCTCAAAATGGACATGGTAAAGTAAAAGTAAACAGTATTTACATCAGCAACTATCCCTGGGAGGGTGTTTATTTCAAGAAAATTCCCATATCTTTAACAGCAATTCCTGATCCTGGTTATCATTTTGTGGGCTGGAGTGATTCATCAGTGCCTCAAGCCGAAGAAATCAGTATTACCCTTTACAATGATTACACTATCCATGCCATCTTTGAAGCCGATACATCTGTTGGTAGTGTCGTTATTAACGAAATTAATTATAATAGCGCAGCAAGTTTTGATCCCGAAGACTGGATTGAATTATACAATCTTTCGCCAGAAACTCTTGATGTCGGCAACTGGCATTTGAAGGACAATGATGATTTACATGATTTTGTTTTTCCATCAAATACGACCATTGATCCTGTTTCATTTTTAATATTATGTCGTGACACCACATCCTTTCATAGTTTATTCCCTTTCGTGACAAATTATATTGGTAATTTTGATTTTGGGTTCGGCGGTAGTGGGGACCAGGTTCGGATTTTTAACGCTTCACTTTTGCTAATCGATTCTGTCGAATATGATGATACTGCACCCTGGCCTACCGAGCCTGATGGAAATGGACCAACCCTGGAATTGATCGATCCTGAATTAGACAATTCGCTGTCGGAAAGCTGGCAAGCAAGTAAGAATCATGGAACGCCAGGTCAGCCCAATTCTATTCTGCTTAGTATCTCCGGCGATATAACTTACCATTCCAGTAGTATTGCGATACCCCAGGCGCTAATGTCTCTAACTGGACCGATTACTAAGAATACAGCCACCGATACCAATGGATTTTTCTGCCTCACCGGCCTGGTCGATGGTGATTATAAGCTAACGCCTGCCAAAGAAAACGACATTGGTAGCTCAATCAGCGCCCTTGATGCCGCCTGGATTTTGCAGTATAGTGTGGCATTAAGAACGTTTTCGACTTATCAAATGATTGCAGGTGATGTGACTGGCAATAGCGAAGTCACCAATTATGATGCGGCATATATATTACGATACAGCGTAGGCCTGATCAATAAATTTCCGATCATGGCTGATTCTACCCACTTCTGGAAATTCGTGCCAGGCGATTTCCCGCTTGATTCAACCAATTGGGCCATCGCTCCAGACAGTATTTTTTACACTCCATTAAAGAGCGACACAATTGGTAATTATAAAGGATTAATCTACGGCGATGTGACAGGTAACTGGTCTCCAGGTGGAGGCAATTTAGCCAGATTCATCGCTGCTGAGCCAAAGATCAGACTTGAGATTATTTATGCGAAACCTGGTAACAAAATCTTATTGCCACTGTATATCGACCGAGGATCAGGCATTGTAGCGATCAGCTTTGTATTAAAGTACGATCCCCGGCTTTTAAATTCAGTGGGAGCTTCCCTTACTCCACTCACCCGGGATTACCTCATCGCCACCAATATTGAACAAGATCAAATAAGAGTCGCCCTGGCCGGTAGTCAGCCAATTGACGGATCAGGTGCCCTGGTAAACCTGGAATTTGAAATTTTGAAAACCGAACTGCCAGATGCAAATAGTCGATTACAAATCACCGAAATGGTGATCAACGATGTTCAAACCCGGGCAAATATTCAACGGGTAGAATTCCTGGTGGGATCATCGCTGCCCACCGAATATGCCCTTCATCAGAACTATCCCAATCCGTTTAATTCTGAAACCTTGATAAAGTACCAGGTTCCAAAACCAGGTAAAGTTGTTTTAAAAATTTATAATCCACTCGGGCAGGAGATTAGAAGCCTGGTAAACCGGGAAAATGTGGCAGGATATCATGAGGTTTTATGGGATGGAAAAAATAACCAGGCTCAACCTGCTCCATCCGGGTTGTATTTCTATCGGATTCAGGCTGCAGAATTTCAGGCGGTGAACAAATTATTGTTAATCAAATAAATAATCTTTGCCGGGATTAAAAACCAGGGTATGGTTGTCTATAATAAGGTTTCTCACTCCTTCGCTAACTGCCAAATCTTTAGAAATGACGGCTATGAAAATGGCAAGGATAACAAAAGTCCAGATGGACTCCACTTTGAAAGTGGAGTCCATCTTAAGGATAATTTATTGCTTGACATTTTGCAAATTTTTAGTATATTACTCTTTGAATCTTTAACCAAAAATGCCACCTACGGCGAACACTTTTTAACTTATCTATGAAAATGTCATGTATACAAGACACTTCTACTTAAAAAAAATCTCACCTTTTATCAATAAGCCTGTGATCAAGGTTATCACTGGCATGAGACGGGTGGGAAAAAGCTATTTTATCCGGCAAATCATTGATAAAATTAAAGCCCAAAATATCGATGAAAAACAGATTGTATATATCAATAAAGAACTCCTCGAGTACGATTTTATAAAAACTTATCAGGATTTACATCAATATGTTGGTAATAAATTTTCGCAGGTACCGGGACAGAAATACTTGCTCATCGATGAAGTGCAGGAAATTCTGGAGTGGGAAAAAACTATCGCTTCAATGTTTGCTCAAGAGAACACTGATATTTACATTACAGGCTCAAATGCTCACCTCTTTTCATCTGAACTTGCCACACTTCTCTCGGGTCGATATATCGAATTTCCAATTTATTCACTCAGCTTTGAAGAATTTTTACAATTCAGGGCTGAAAGCAGAGAAGAGGATTCTAAAGAATTTTTAAAATATTTAAAATTTGGCGGCTTTCCTGCCATCCATCATTTTATTCTGAATGAAGAATTAATCTATCAGTATATTAATTCGCTTTACAATACCATCGTATTAAAAAACATCATTAAAAGAAATAATGTCCGCAATGTGGATTTATTAGAGAATATTATTCGGTATGCATTTGATAATATCGGAAATATATTCTCAGCAAGAAAGGTGGCTGATTACTTAAAGTCTCAAAAACTCCAGGTAGGCATCGAAACGGTACAGAATTATCTATCCTATCTGGTGTCAACTTTCATGTTGCATAAAGTTCCTCGATATGATATTAAGGGAAAACGGTTATTGGAAATTTACGAGAAATATTTTTTAGGAAATATCGGACTACGCCATGCCTTACTGGGTTATCGGGAAGGAGATATTTCTGGAATAATGGAAAATGTTGTGTTTCTGGAGTTGAAGCGTAGGGGATACAAAATATCTATCGGTAAACTGAATAATAAAGAAGTCGATTTCATTGCTGAAAAAGAAAATGAAAAATTATATATTCAGGTGACTTATCTCCTCTCAACAAGTGAAGTAGTTGAAAGAGAATTCTCAGTACTTCAATCCATTCAGGACAATTATCCGAAGTATGTCATTAGCATGGATACCGCTTTTGGTGAGGATTTTGAAGGGATCAAGCGAATAAATTTGATTGATTTTCTTTTGAGCAAAGAATAATATTTACTTCTCATTGTTTTTTGATAACAAAATTTAAAAAGATATTTTGAATAAGACTTTGACGCAGAAGATAATTTTAAGATGGACTCCACTTTGGAAGTGGAGTCCATCTTAATCTTTTGTGTTTGTGAGATTCCAAAATTCCATTATTCCATTTTTATTGATTAAATTCGGTCACATATATTGACTTCACAACACAAGATTAAAACCAACGCCAAACGGATGCTTGGCTCTCCGCCACTGCTCCTACTGCTGACGATCATCAGCATCATTGCCATTGCCCTTTCGATCTATTTTGAATACCAGGCTCGGCAAAAAGACTATCTCACGTTGCTCAATAAGCAGGCGACCTTGTTCATTAATTCATTGTCGAGTTCGGTTCAGAATGCTATCGCAGCAGCAGACAGAATTGAGACGGATATGAATGATCGGATCATCGCCAATGTGAAAATCATGGCAACGATGGATCAGCGCAATCCGCTCTCAAGAAAGGAGCTTGAAGATTTATTGCTGACATCGGGGATGGAAGCGCTGCATTTATACAATAAGGACGGAAAACTCATCCAGCAGGTAACCAAAAACCCGTTGAAAGCTTATACAATTCCCTTCCCAGTAATAAACGCCCGAATAAAAAAATCCTTGCCAGATACCATCCTGACGCTTTATGATGAAACTCGCCTCGACAATGAATTCATGGCAGCTTTTGTATCCAGAAATAATGGCGGTCTAATTGTTGCTATCATTGGTACTGAGGCGATCCAATCCTTGAGAAGTACGCTGGGAATCGGCTATTATTTGAAGCGATTTCAGGCGGAGAAAAATATCGAATATGTTCTGATTCAAAACAGTGAAACCATTGTTGCAGGGAGCTTTAATGGCTACAACATCTCCTCATTTTCAAGAGACCCGCTGCTCAATACAGTATTAATCCAGGACAGCATCCAGTCAAGAATAGTTGATTATGACCAGCAATCTATTTTTGAAACCATCAGCCCGTTTAAATTGTACGACCAGCCTTTTGGTGTGTTAAGACTGGGATTGTCGATGAGTGAATACGAACATTTGAAAGGAGATATCAATAAACGTCTATTTATCTTTGGCGCTGCCCTGGTTATATTCGGCTTGATATTTGTAAATTTCCTGATCAGCTATCGGCATCGGAAACTGCTGCATCGGGACTTATCCAGCTTGCAGGACTATACCAACACCATCCTCGAAAACCTGGCAAGCGGCGTCATCAGTATCGATCAAAAGGGACAGATTCAAACCTTGAACAAGCAGGCGTTACAGCTATTAAACATGATTTCTCAAGATGTCATTCATAAATCCTACACTGTTTTGCCTTCGCCCTTTCGGAATGCCATCGAGCAAAAATTGTACGGTGCCGCAGGCAAAAATCTCCATTTAAAACATGAGTACACCGTTTCAGGACACAAAATTTATATCGCCTTACGCACCAATATTTTCAAAGATGAAGATGAAAATAAAACCTGCGTTCTGCTCATTGATGATGTCACCGATCAAACGAACTTAGAAGAACAAGTTAGAAGAAATCAGAGATTAACAGCCATGCGTAACCTGGCATCATCCGTTGCTCATGAAATCATTAATCCGTTAAATGCTATCAAGCTGATTGTTGACTTAATTAAGAAAAAAAATAAATCGATCAAGGGGGCGGAAAGTTATGATCAGCATTTGAATACGGTTCAGAATGAGATTCAGCGGATCAGCACCATCGTGGATCAATATTTGCGATTTGCCCGACCGCCTGAAATGAAATTAACATCAGTGAATTTTTCTGAATTAATGAATGAGGTCGCTGCGCTTTATGAATCGCCATTGAAAGAAAAAAATATCACTTTCAAAATAAAAATGGAATCCCATAAACCGATCCAGGGCGATGTGAATCAATTGAAACAGGTTTTCATTAATTTAGTTAAAAATGCAATAGAAGCGATTGAACCATCAGGCGAAATATCCATATCAGGCAAAGATAGGGATGCTTATTATGAAATATGTGTCAGTGATACAGGAAAAGGCATTGCCGAAAAGGATATTCACTCGATTTTTGATTTTCATTTTACCACCAAAAAGAACAGCAGCGGCATTGGTCTGTCTGTAGTACAACAGATAATGAATGCACATCGTGCTAAAATCAATGTGGAAAGTGCAGTAGGTAGAGGAACCAATTTTATTTTGGAGTTTCCTTTCTCGTGAGAAGTGAAACAGCAGATGGCAGACAGCAGTTGTGAGATGATTGGAGAATTACATTTTACGTCTTACGCTTGTCGTTTCACATCTCACGTCTGCCGTCTCACATTAGTAAACATCAGGAACAAGTTATGCCAAAACACACCCTATTACTTGTAGAAGACGAACAAGCCCAACGAGAAATCCTGGCAGCCCATCTTGAGGAAGAAAACTATCAAGTTTTCATGGTAGAGTCAGCGGAAAAGGCGCTGGATATTGCCCGATCAAAAACTATCGATGCGGTGATTACGGATTTTAACCTGCCTGAAAAAGATGGGCAATTTCTACTGGAACAGGTTAAAACAATGAATCCAACCATCCCTGTGATCCTGATTACCGCTTATGCCAGCATCGACCGTGCCGTAACAGCCATGAAAAGCGGGGCGTACGATTACCTGACCAAGCCGATAAATATTGAGGAATTACTGCTTGTGCTGAAAAGAGCCCTGGAACATAAAACATTATTGGCTGAAAATATCAGGCTACGGCAGACATTGGAAAAACAGTTTTCATTCAAGGGCATTATTGCCTCAAGCCAAAAGATGCAAGACGTATTGAATATGGCTGGACGTGTCGCAGCGACAAAAGCCACGGTTCTGCTGCGCGGCGAAAGTGGCACGGGCAAAGAGGTTATTGCCCATGCGATTCATTATGCCAGTCCTCGGAAGGGTAAGCCATTCATCGCCTTTAATGTGGCAGCCCTCTCCCCTACCCTGATCGAAAGTGAACTGTTCGGTCATGAGAAAGGCGCTTTTACAGGAGCTGACCGACAGCGAATCGGCAGATTTGAGCAGGCGGATAACGGGACGTTGTTCATCGATGAAATCGGCGATATTCCCATCGAGCTGCAAAC
The DNA here is from genome assembly GCA_965603055.1 of uncultured bacterium. Taxonomy (GTDB): domain Bacteria; phylum Zhuqueibacterota; class Zhuqueibacteria; order Thermofontimicrobiales; family Thermofontimicrobiaceae; genus CBFDBN01. The sequence goes on from CBFDBN010000174.1 coordinate 7,219, forward strand.
CAAATTCCTGCGTGCCCTACAGGAAAGTTGTATCGAACACCTGGGTGGGAACAAATCCATTCAAGTCGATATTCGAGTGATCGCTGCCACTAATAAAAACCTGGAAGCCATGATCAAACAGGGCACGTTCCGTGAAGATTTGTACTACCGATTGAATGTGGTGACCATTCACCTTCCCCCGCTTCGAGAGCGAAAAGAGGATATTCCGCATCTGTGCAACCACTTTTTAAAAAAATATTCAGTGGAAATGAATAAAGAAATTACAGATTTCTCACGAGAAGCATTTGACATTATAATGAAATACGATTTTCCTGGTAATATCCGTGAGCTGGAAAACATGATCGAGCGAGCTACAATTCTATGCCGAGGCTCCCGAATAATCCTAGATGATTTGCCCCCCAATGTATTTGCTCCCAATGATCTGCTGCAATCTGAACCGTCTGGCGGATTGGAGCAACAGGTCGAAACCTTGGAAAAAAAGATGATCATTGTTGAATTGCGAAAATGTGGTGGCAATCAGAGTAAGGCGGCACGTAATCTTAAGATTACTGAGCGGAAGTTGAGGTATAA
>CBFDBN010000175.1:0-7765 GCA_965603055.1 uncultured bacterium
ATTGTGCCGTTTAATTTTTTTTCGCCATCTAAAATCGGCAAGGTTACAATAAACGTGCTTCCTTTTCCCATTTCCGTTTCGACATCAATTTCGCCCTGGTGTCGTTCAATGATTCCATAAGATATAGCCAGCCCCAATCCGGTGCCTTTTTCTTTGGTCGTGAAAAACGGATCGAACATCTTATTTAAGACTTCGGGTGGAATACCAGAGCCGGTGTCACGAATTTTTATCGTGATGTGCTGATTGGTTGCATCACGCTCTGTTGTGATAAACAAGTCTCCGTTCCCGTTCATCGCCTGGGCGGCATTTAAAATAATGTTGAGAAAAACCTGTTTAAGCTGCGTTCCATCTCCATAAATCGATGGAATGTTCTCTGCGAAAACCTTTTTAATTTTAATATTATGAAACAAGGATTGATTCACCACCAGGTTCAATATATCTTCTAAAATATGGTTGATGTTTGTTGCGCCGGGACGCATTTTCGTCTCTCTGGCAAAGCTCAGCAATCCCTGGACAATCTCCTTCGTCCGATTGGCTTCATCGATCATCATTTGCACATCGGCTCGGCGGGGATCATCTTCAGGCAAAGATTTCAAAATAAGATGGGCAAAAATGGTGATCGTTCCCAGCGGATTGTTAATTTCATGGGCAACACCAGCCGCCAGTTGTCCGATTGAAGCGAGTTTTTCGGTCCGAATTAGATGAGCCTGGGCATTTTCTAATTCCTGGTGCGAAATTTGTAATTCCTGGTGAGATTTTTTTAGTTGGTGATAAATTTTTCTGCTTCGTTCTAACAGATAAGGTAAACACATCTCTAATTCTGCCAGCCCCTGTCCAACTGCAATGGCTTTGTCTCGACAGGTCCGATAGCCACAAGCCCGACAATCCAGGTTCCGATCTGGCGGAGCTTTATCCATCGCTTTTAAGATAGCCTGTATCTGATCTTCAGTCGGAACCGGGAGTTTCTGCTCCGCATGGCTAAATTCACGTCTCAATTCAACATCTTTAAATTTTGTTATTTCGACCAATAAATCAGTAGGATTTTGCTTTTTCATCTCAGCTTTGGTATAACGAGCAACATTCTGCCTTCGACCAAGAACAAAAATTTCAATGTCCGCAAAGGGTCCGTCGACACAACCTTCACAAAAAACGATATCCAGAAATTTGGCATCAATATGTCCAGCCGCTAATTGATTCAATGCTCTGAGGGAACGGACACGTCCGCCGGTGACGCTAATCTCATCCATTAAAACATCGAAGCTTTCACCCATGCAGCGATATAATCCGCCAATTACCGGGATGATCCTGCCCAGGTATGGCTTGGGTCCATCAAAATTTGTTTCGGCTTGTTCCAATCGATCAATTCCTGCTTCATCTAATAGCTCCTTCGCTTCCAGAAGAGTAATGACTTGATCAATTGAACCGGCGACTTCAGGTACATTCATTTCTCCCATTTGCGCGAAACAGGGAGTGAAATAAATAATCTTCCAGTCTGGTCCTTTGGACTTTCGTGCCACCCGACCAATTGCGATCATTGGCGATATTATTGGCGCTAAATTTGGAATTAACTGCGGCAAATATTTTTGGATATAAAATACAATAGCCGGGCAAAATGACGATATTATCGGTCGAGTCTCCCCGCGATCAAGCAACTCCCGATATTTGCGACTGACGAGCTCGACGCCAAATGCTCCTTCCCAGACTTCTGTAAAACCTACCTTTTTCAATGCCGTGACAAGCTGGCGAGGCGTCCCGACATCAAGTACACCGGGAAAAGCCGGGTCCAGGCAGGCAATCATTTTTTCGTTCGTGTTTAAAAATTCTTTAACCTGGTTAAGTCCACTGGTATAAAATAACGCTCCCTGGGGACAGGCTTTAATACAACTACCACAAAGAATACATCGCTCATGAATGATTGTTATATTCCCCTTTTCCCGCTTAATCGCCTTTGCGGGACAAATCTGGATGCAGCTATAACAGCGGCGGCATTTGCGGGTGATGATGTTGATTTGGCTCATAATCTTTTATACAAATTTGTTATATGCATCTGAAAAATTTAATTGCCCATAATCCACAGGTTCAATTTTGAATTTGAAAAAATGGATTTTATCCGTCATAAGTCGGGCGGGCTTGAGTTAGACCTCTTAGAATCTGGAATTTTACTTATTCAATTCATTCAGCTTTTCCAACGAAAGCTTCTCATATTCCTCATTGGCGTACTTTAAAATAACTTCGTCTTTAAGAACATCGATTTTATCGACAATCGCTGTTCCCTTTTCCGTTTTTATCTCACTTTCCAGCGGCGGAAATTTTTTACTTGCTTCCAGGTAAAATTCCAATTCATAATTCAAACAGCACATCAACCTGCCGCAAACACCCGAAAGCTTCTGGGGATTGAGCGGTAAATTCTGCTCTTTTGCACATTGCGTTGTGATAGGATCGAATTCTTTCAAAAATGAAGTGCAGCATAGTTTTCTGCCACAAACTCCATACCCCCCAAATCTCCTGGCTTCATCACGAACACCGATCTGCCTGAGCTCGATTCGAACCTTGTACTGTGCAGCCAGATCTTTGACTAACTCTCGAAAATCAACCCGTCGTTCCGCTGTAAAATAAAACGTAATCTTATTTCCATCAAATTGGTACTCAACATCAACCAATTTCATATTCAAGCCATGTTTCTCGATTTTCTGTTTACAGACTATAAACGCCTGCTTTTCTTTTTCACGATTCTCTGCTAACTTTTTTAAATCTTCTTTATCAGTTTTCCGGAGTATCGCTTTTGGCTGCGTATCGCTCTTTTTCATCGAAAGCAACGCGCCAACCTGGTTTACCTCGCCCAGGTCTTCTCCTTTATCGGCTTCAACAATCACATAATCGCCAACCTTAAAAGGAAACTGCTGGGGATTGGAATAAACCTGTTTTCGTTCACCTTTGAAAACAACTTCTATAAAATCATACATGAATTTTTCTCCTTAAAAACTTCTTCAATTCAAACATTAACTGAAGAAGAACTAAATTTAAATAAACATTGCGATCAATCGATTCGAGTGCCTGCTCAATTTTTGGAATCACCTGATCGTAATCAATTCGTTCTAAACCGCTGACGAATTTTTTTAATGTGTCCTGGCGATCTATATTTATTATTTTCTCTTTATAATCGCTTTCATTTTGCAATAATTCCATAACCATTGCATCTCGAAACCAGACCAACATCAAAGCGATCAAATCTTTAATCGTTTTCTTATCCTGTTGATTCACCAGGCTTTCAACTGTCAACAGAATATCGAGATCAGGCATCAGCACCTTCCGTAAAATATCTATCATTAAATTTTGTTTTTGATCAACATCTTCATCCAATAATTCCAATGCTCGCCGAAAACTGCCAAAACTCATCCTGGCAAAAATCTTCGCCTGTTCAGGATTAACTTGCTCCCTTTTAATCAATGCGCTCTCAATATCCTGCCAGGGCAAAGGATCGAAGCGGATTTTCTGGCAGCGAGAAATAATGGTGGGTAATAACAAATTCGCCTGTGATGAAATAAGCACCAATGTTAATTTACCCAACGGCTCTTCAAGAATTTTCAGCAATGAATTGGCTGCTTCGGTTGTCATGCGATGGGCATCCATGATCAACACCACCCGTCCTTTATTTTCATAAGATGTCATCGAAACCGTTTTTTTAAGATTTCGGATCATGTCGATCAAGATTGAAGGATTTGCCCAGGGCTGTGCTCGATGATAGGGATTTTTTATCAGACTCTCCCTGGTTAGTTTACGCTCCTCATCTTTTGGCTGTTTTGGCGCTGGATAAATCAACATCAAATCGGGATGTGACAACTGTCCCACTCGCTTGCAATCGCTGCATGTATTACAGTAAATTTCATCGTTTTGACAGAACAAAGCCTTTGCCAGCTCCAATGCCACTGCTTCTTTTCCCACTCCTTGTTGTCCATGAAACAACAACGCATGTGGCATCCGCTTGCTGATCAATCCTCGTTTTAGAATTGAAATGACTCGCTGTTGTCCGATAATATTTTCAAAACTCATCTGATCCGGTTCATCCTAAAAGAATTATAAAATGTTGAGTTTTATGTGACCAGCACATAAATAAAATTAGAACTGGAATATTAGAATAGTAGAATGTTGGAATATTGGTAATTTCTTAATTTTTCACCACCTCTGTTGAGCCTGCTTTGATTTCGGAACAAGGATTAACGATTAACGATTTTAGAAGTATTTTTGATTTTTTGAGCTTCGATTCTTCCTGCGGTAATCCTTCTAAAATCAAAAATCGTTAATCTTTAATCGTAAATCATTTTTTTGAGTAAATTGCAGTGGTGAACCATTACGAAATTTCTATTTTTGATTAGCTGTTATTCACTAATTCTTCAAATTCCATTATTCCATCATTCCAATATTCCGCTTTCAACTAGTAATACATTTTATTAAAAACTACTTGATTAAATAAATTCACCAAAAATAGAGAATCAAATCAGCCACTCCTCAGGATTCAAAGCCTGTTTATTTTTCCAGATTTCAAAATGCAGCATGGGCCCGCTCAACGACCCGGAATCTCCCACGCTCCCAATAACCTGTCCGGCTTCAACGGATTCATCCACCTGGATAATAATTTGCGACAGGTGAGTGTACACCGTGAAATACCCCCCGAAGTGATTGATCATAATAATATTTCCCATCCCTCTCCGCCAGGTAATTGCAGTGACAATCCCTTTGGCAGTCGCCCTCACATCCTGTCCGAATTCAGCCTGGATATCAATACCGATGTTTTGTAAGGTGACGCTTCTCCATTTCGGATGCCGATAACGCCCAAATTGATTGATTACTTTCCCTATTGTGGGCCAGATCATCCTTCCCTTCAAAGCTGGAAAATCTGTTGTTTGAACAATTCCCTCTTGCTCCAGCGTAAGACGCTTATCTTCCTCAACATTAATCAGTCGCTGTATTTCCCTCATCGAATTTTCATTATCTTTAAGCCGCTGCATGAATACCTGTTTGTTATCCTGAACCTGGACTAATAATTTATTTCGTTCTTTACTTTTATTTTTTAAACCTTTTTCCTCGTCCTTTTTTTCATTAATAATCTTACGCTGGGAAACCGCTTCTTCCTTGAGCTTATTTCGCTGCGTCTCTATTTTTTCTTTCTTTTTTAAAATATTGGCGTAATTGCGCTTATCATTTTGTGCGATCAATTGTTGGAATTTAAACCAGGTGAGTGTCTGGTTAAAAGATTTCGCCGAAAGCAACAACTCAATATCCTTCATTCGACCATACTTATAGAAATTGACAATTCGCCGGGCGTAAATTTGCTGAAGCCGATCTAATTCATCCCGGGTGGCATCCAACTCTCGGCTGATTTTGCTGATCTGTTTGCCTTTCTTCTTCTCTTCTTTTTCTAATTCAGTCAGCAGTTGATGTGTCAGGTCGATCTCACGGTCGAATTGCGCTACAGCATCTATTAACTGCCTTTCCTTCCGCTCTTCCCGACGGACCTTGCGGCGATAACCTTCAATCTCTTTCCTGATTTGCTGCAGTCTGTTCTGTTGTTGATAACGGTCAACATCCTGGGCGATCAGTAATGAGACTAAAAAGCCACTCCAAATTATTACATTAGCAAAAAATTTCATAACATATAAAATAAAGGATTTATTAGATAAAATCAATAGAAAAATAAAATTTATATATAAATTAAAATTGCCTTGACATATATTTTTGAGAATGTTATATTATTCTGGATTAAACACTTCAATCAGCCAGCGAGGAATGAAATTGTTTTCCAAACATATTTAGATTGTTGGGCGTAGGGAGTGGGGCGAAGGGCGTAGAGCGGGCTGTTTTTCGCCCTACGCTTCACACCCTACGCCCTACGCTTAGAAGGCAGGCTATTAATTAAATTCGACGATGAACAATGCCGAGCAGCTACTGGAACAACATCTTTGAGAAAAACGGTAGACATCAGATAAATCTTGATTATGTCCTGAAAAAAGTACCCTTTTTCAGCCAACTAAAAAAAAGTGAGTTACTGGAATTTAAGCGAATCCTTCATCATCGCTATTTTAAAAAAGGCGAAATTATTTTCTATGAAGGCGAGCCAGGGGTGGGGATGTATGTTATCGAGAATGGGAAAATCGGTATTTATAAAAATTTTGACGAGGATAGCAGAGAGGAATTAGCCCTGCTTCATTCCGGTGAATTCTTTGGCGAAATGGCGCTCCTGGACGAATCCCCCCGATCGGCAGCCGCCATTGCACTTGAAAATACCAGCGTCCTGGGACTGTTCCGTCCTGACCTTTTTAACCTGATAAATAGAAAACCGAAACTTGGCAACAAAATATTGCTCAAGCTTGCCCAGATGCTCGCTGAACGCTTGCGATTAAGTAATGATGAATTACAAGAAGTGAAACAACTATATGAAAATTCTGTAATTATCCGATGAAAGACATTTCAAAACACGTACCACAAAACAACTTAAATTCAAACCAGGAAAACCAGCTCGTTGTTGTGTTGAATCGGCAAATGATCAAACGAATCTTCAAGATTACAATTTGGCTGGTCATTATTTTCCTGTTGTTTCAGGCAATTCCTTTCCTTGCTTCAATACTCACTCCGCTGGTTATTTCTTTGATTTTATCGCTGCTCCTGACTCCACTTGTGGATGAAATGGAGAATAGCGGCATCAACCGTGGCGCAGCCATCGGGATCATCTATTTATTGTTCGGCGGTCTGATTGCTATTAGTCTAAAATATCTTATTCCGAGCCTCAGCCAGGAAATTCAATCTCTTTCAGGGGCGTTAGAAAATCAAGACCCGCAATCCTTAATTGACAAATTACAGATCACGTTGACACAGCGAATCCCAATTTTAAAAAATCCTCAAATTGCCCGAGAAGTCAGCGCCAGGCTTCATGGACTTTTTACGTCATTGTTAAGCAAAAGCTTGAATATGATTTTTGCAATTCTATCATCATTCACCTTGATTATTACCGTCCCATTTATCACTTTTTTCTTGCTAAAAGATGGTCATCGAATTAAGAAATTTATCATACAATGTATCCCCAATCGCTATTTTGAGATGTCGCTCAACCTGCTCCATAAAACCAGCCAACAACTGGGGAATTACATCAGGGGGCAGTTACTGGTATCCTCAATCATCGGGGTATTGTCGATTGTTGCGCTCTATTCCTTAAACGTTCCTTATTTTTTTATCATTGGCGTTATTGCTGGCTTAGCCAATATGATTCCCTATTTTGGGCCAATAGTTGGCGCTTTGCCGGCAATTTTAGTCGCTGTTGTTGAAAATGGTTCGCCCGGTCCGGTATTGGGCATCATCATTGCATTTGCCATGATTCAACTGCTGGACAATGTGCTCATCTCCCCGGTAATCGTCTCAAGGAGCGTTCAAATTCATCCGTTATTGGTTATCATTGTTATTATAATTGGCAGCAATATCGGGGGAATTTTTGGCATGTTATTAGCCGTACCAGCTTTTGCTGTGGCACAGGTCATTGTTAAAGAAATTGCCTGGAGTTTTAAGCATTATCGATTGAGTGGATAATTTTTTTAACGGAATATAATGGTTTGTCCTCAGCACAATATAGCAGATGTTAATAATTATAGACATTCTTATAACTTGTAGGGCGTTGCCCGTAGCGAGTAGCGCGTAATACATCACACTCAATGCCCAACACCCGACGCGCCACGCCCTACTCGCTACACCCTGCGAAACGTTTCACCCTCAGCCTGTT
>CBFDBN010000176.1:0-7749 GCA_965603055.1 uncultured bacterium
CTTTGCTAACAGGACAGCAAATCAAAGCCGGGAACAAAAAAGCTGAAAAATTGAACGATGTCGATGCGCCAAAATCTGATGACCGGGGACCCAACAAAAAATATGTCTATCCTACCAGTCCTTATTTCAAAGATGGCATTTTTGATCTCACCCACTTTAGGCTATTTGCCGATGATCAAAAATTCTACTTTCGATTGAACTTTCGGGATTTGGTGCAACCCGGTTGGCATCCTGAGTACGGTTTTCAATTGACCTTTGTGGGGATCGCCATCGACCAGGGCAAGGATCAGCCCGGGGCTAAATTTATGCAGCGAAACGCCAATTTACAACTGCCGCGAGATTTTGCCTACCACCGAATTATATTTGTCGGCGGGGGATTGCAAGTGGAAGATGAAAAGGGCAAAATCCTTGCGGCTTTTCGACCTGAAGATGTTCGCTACCCAATGGGCGACGTTCAAAAAAAAGAGATATCCTTTGCCATTCCCAGATCATTGTTGGGTGAATATGATAAAAATTGGCGTTTCATCATCGCTGTCGGCGCCCAGGACGATCATGGCGGTGGCGGCATCGGTGAATTCCGAACGGTTGGCAAATTTGCTTCGCAATGGCAGGGAGGCGGCGGTGAAAGAGAAACTGGCAATTGTAATGTTTATGATTTGTTTGTGGTGAAGTGATCATGGTGCATAGGGCGTGGGGCTTCGCCGTCAGACTAAGACAAAATATGATTTATTATCGTTAACAATTGTCAATTAACAATTCTCAACAATTAGCTGCGAAATATTCCACTTGCACACAAAGTAATTGTCAATTGACAATAGTCAATTGTGAATTGGCACTTTTGGAGTGCAGTCCCTTTATGGATTGCATCCCGATCCATCGGGACAACGCATAAAGGCGTTGTACTCCAGAATAAAAAAAGTGAGATGAAACATGGAACCCCAAAATATCGACAACTATCTCGAAAATCAAGCTCTGAAAAACGAATTTGCCATACGCGATCTCGATCTCTCCCAGGTTTGGCAGCCTTCCCCGGGTGATCTCGAATTGGAAAATCGACAACTACGAGATTTGCTGGATTGGGTAGACGCCTTTAAGGAGTATGGTGGAAATCGAACAAAGATGGAAAAAGATGGCTATCATTTTCCACCGCTGAGCTTTGACCTGGATCCTGATGAGGACTGGATTCGTTTCAGAAAGTGGATGGCAGGTCAAACCATTCGCGGCAAAATGAAATCTCGGTTACCCTTTGATTTTGTCATCAAAGAGCCGGAATATTTATCTGATGACCAGATCCTTGCCGAGTTGGAACGATTAGAAAGCGAACTTGAAAGGTTGCACTTTTCAGTGGACTTGAAAGAAGGACTCCCGCCGAGATTGATCTACGACTATCTATTGGAAATCCTGGAAGAAGAATGCGATTTTATAATGACCGGCTGCTGGCACGTGGATGGCTGTACCGGCTACTGCCCTGGCTGTGTTCAGCGACCCTGGTGCGAATTTGGAACAAGCTCATGTTGGAACGAAGATGAGGAGGCAGGCGGAATGGTTTTTCCCGATTCAGTAAAAAAATATGTGTCGCCAAGCCCGGTGTCCCTGGCTATTTTACGGGCCTGTCAGGAAAAGGAAGATGCTGAATTTAAAGAATTTCAAGAGAAGAATGTTATTTAGAACATAGCCTTGTAAATTTCGCAAGCTAATTTTTCAGTAATCCCTCACAAGGAGAATCAGAGGAAGCAGAGTTTAAACGGAGTTTTTATTATAATCATCAAATCAATGCCATTAAGTTAAGAAAATTATAAGGTACTCCATGTCATTCCTGCGAATGCAGGAATCTCCTAACTTAATATGAAACTGATAGTTAATACTATGGTTTTCGAGATTCCTGAACTCCGCTTCGCTCCGTCAGGAATGACATTGACCATCAAATAATTCCTTAAAAAATTCTCCGTGAATCTCCATTAACTCCGATGCTCCTTGTAAGATTTTTTTATAGCATTTTTTTCACAAATTTTGAAATTCCGATACCGTCATTTAAGAGAAAAAAATCATGCCATTAGTCCCAAAACATATTGAAACGCTGGCGCCGTATCAAGCCGGTAAATCGATAGCCGAATTAAAAAAAGAATTTAAGTTGAGAAGAATTGTCAAGCTTGCTTCCAATGAAAATCCTATGGGTTCTTCTCCCCGTGCAGTTGAAGCGATGATCGATTCACTTAAAGGAATCAATCGCTATCCCAATCCTGCCAGTTTTGATCTTCGTAAAGCCCTTGCCGATCGTTTTGATGTTAAGGTGGATAACGTAATTGCCGGGCACGGCTCCGAAGGAATTATGTCGTTGATTTTACGAACATTTATGCTCGATGCCGAAGAGGCGTTGACGTCAGATGCAACTTTTATCGGGTTTCGGGTGCTGGCTCATTCGCGAGGAATTAAATTGAAAACTGTGCCACTCAAGGATTACCGATTCGACCTGGAAGCCATTGCTGATGCAATTACTGATAAAACGAAAATCATCTACTTAGTGAATCCCAATAATCCCACTGGTACGATTTTTACGGTTCGGGAATTTTTGGACTTCAAGGCAAAGGTTCCTTCACACGTTTTGATTATTATCGATGAAGCTTATTTTGAATTTGCCCAGTACGACCCGATCTACCCGGATTCAATGAAATATCGACTGGATAATGTGATCACGCTACGAACTTTTTCAAAGGCTTATGGTCTGGCAGGAATTCGTATCGGCTACGGTTTTGCCCACGATCATTTAATTAAAAACCTAATGAAAGTTAAATTACCATTTGAACCAAGTATTCCAGCGCAAGCTGCTGGTCTGGCTGCAATGGAAGATCAAGAATTTATGGAAGATTATGTCAAACTGAGCCGGCATGGATTGGAATATTTTTATGATTTATTTGATCGACTGGGAATTCAATATCTGAAATCTCATGCCAATTTTGTGACCATCATCCTCGACTCAGAGGAAGCAGTGAATAAATTGAACGACAACCTTCTCTGTCGGGGTGTCATCATTCGTCCATTAAAAGCATTTGGAATTCCCAACGGGATACGGATTACAACCGGACTGGAGGAGGAGAATCGATTTTTCGCCAGAATTTTGAAGAAAGTTTTGTGATGAAGTGAAGTTGGAGTCCACCTAAAAAATTAAAATTTAAGTAGATTTTTTTCGATGAGTTTTAAATATTCTTATTTACTCTCTTTTTTAATTAGTGAGGTGGACTCCAACTTCATCTGAGAAAACAATTATTATTCATTAAAAATAGGAGATTTAAAATGATCAAATCACGTCAAGCTTCCTGGCTTTTCAACCTTTCAAACTTGCTGTTCATCGCTTTATTACTATCATCCTTAACCCATTTCAGAGACGTACTTGCTGAAGAAAAAAGACCCCTGATGCGCTTCCCCGACGTCCATGAAAACAGTGTGGTATTTGTCCACGGAGAAGATATCTGGCTGGCGCCAGCAACCGGGGGTATCGCAACCCGGCTGACTATTCACGATGGCGCAGAGCAATTCCCTAAATTTTCCCCGGATGGAAAATTGATTGCATTCACCGGGCAATACGACGGCAATGCCGATGTTTACGTCATGAACATCCACGGCGGCAACATCACTCGTGTCACCTACCATCCCGGATTTGATGAGGTGGTCGGCTGGCATCCTGGGAAAAATAAAATAATTTTTCGCTCATCTCGAAACAGTTATAGCCGCTTCGATCAGTTGTTTCTTATCTCGCCAGACGGCACCGATCTCGAAAAACTGATCATGCACGAAGCAGCAGCCGGCAGCTTTTCGCCGGATGGAAAAAAGATCGCCTTTAATAAAGTTCGACGAGAACATCGTACCTGGAAGCGATACAAAGGCGGGCTGGCCCAGGAAATTTATATTTACGACCTGGAAACCAATGAAGAAAGAAATATATCCAATTTTGATGGCACCGATAGAATTCCAATGTGGATTGGAGAAACCATCTATTTTAGCTCCGACCGGGATCGAGTCTTGAATATTTATTCATACGATACCGGAACTGGAAATATTGAACCAATCACCCGACACAAGGAATATGATGTGCGCCGTCCCAGCATGGGCGGAAATAAGATTGTCTATGAATTGGGTGGCGAGTTGTGGCTGTTGGATGTTACGACCAAACAAACCAGTAAAATTCCAGTCGAGATAAAAGCCGATATGCCGGAAATTCGTCCTTATCTCAAAAAGGTTGATAATTTTATCACCGGAATCAATTGTTCGCCAGCCGGGGAAAGAGCGCTCATCGTTGCAAGAGGCGAAGTTTTCACCGTTCCAAAGGAGAATGGAGCAACCAGAAACCTGACAATGGATTCAGGATCACGTGATAAAGATGCTGCCTGGTCCCCTGATGGAAAGAATATCGCTTTTCTATCAGATAAAAATGGGGAGTACAATATTTATGTAATCGATCCGATGGCAAAGAATGCTGCCATCAAACTGACAAATTATAAGGACGGCTATCGACACACGCTTCGCTGGTCTCCTGATAGCAAAAAGATTGCTTTTGCCGACCAGACGCTCAGTTGTTACTATATTGATGTAAAAACCAAAAAGATCACTAAAATTGATAAGGCTGAGTATGAAAATGTCGAAGTATCGCTGGACGTTAAACCGATCTATGATTTTCAGTGGTCACCGGATAGTCGTTATATTGCTTATACCAAAATGAATGCAGACCTGATTGAACAGGTTTATATTTATTCTCTGAATACTGGTAAAATCCATTGTGTAAGTAATGGCATTTTCAATGATTTTAACCCGGTATTTTCTAAAGATGGCGAGCATCTTTTCTTTGTTTCAAATCGTCGCTTTAATCCGACTTTCTGTGATTTCGAATGGGAGATGGTTTATAAAAATGTAGCAGGTATTTATTGTTTAACGCTAAAAAAAGATGGCAAGCCTTTATTGCCCTTTAAAAGCGATGAGGTCGAAATAAAACAGGAAAAGAAAGTCGAACAAAAGGGCAAAGAAAAAGACAAAAAAGAAGCTGTGCCAGAAAAATTAGTCACCATTGATTTTGATGGGATTGCGGAACGAATCGAGGCGTTACCACTCAAACGAGGAAACTATCGCAATTTAGCTGTGAATGAATCATCCATTTTTTATGTGAATAAGGATGAAGGTGATTTCAACCGGTTCGAATATCGTGCTGTCGGATCGATGGATCTCTATTCATTTTCGTTCAAAGAAAGAGAAGAAAACGGTGTAATAAAAGGAATAAATAGTTACCAGCTTTCACCTGACGGCGCTAAGATTATCTACAAGCAGGGAAATAAAGTGGGAATTATTGATGCCAGCGCCAAAGATTCAAAAGGAGATGCTCTTGATCTCGCTGAGTTAAAAATGTGGCTCGATCCCCTGGCAGAGTGGAAACAGATTTTCAACGAATCCTGGCGTATGGAACGGGATTTTTATTATGAACCCAATATGCACGGTCTTGACTGGAATGATATGAAGGAGAAATATGGCAGGTTGATGGAAAATGCGTCGTGTCGGCAGGATGTCCGATATATCATTGGTGAGCTGATTGGCGAATTAAATACATCTCACACCTATGTTTTCGGAGGCGATTTAAAGCGACATGCCGATCGTGTAAACATTGGCATGTTAGGTGCCGATTATGAAATCGATAAAACCAACAATCGTTATCGCTTCAAAAAAATCTATCGAGTTCCGGACTGGTCCCGTGAAGTGATCCCACCGCTTGCCAAACCCGGTGTTACTGTAAACGAAGGTGATTACCTGTTGCAGATTAATGGTATTGAGATTACGGCTGATAAAAATATTTATCATTTTTTCCAGGATCTGGCAAGGAAACAAGTCACCCTTCTGGTCAATAGTAAGCCAACCCACACAGGAGCAAAGGAATTTACCGTTAAACCGTCTGGCGGAGAATACACACTGAGATACCTGGATTGGGTGGAACATAACCGACTGGTTGCTGAGAAAGAGTCTAATGGACAGATTGGGTACATTCATCTTCCTGATACTTACCTGGGTTCAGCCGTAGAATTTCCAAAATATTTTTACTCACAGACTCGTAAAAGGGGCTTGATCATCGATGGCAGGTTCAATGGAGGCGGTCTCGATCCTGATATTTTCTTACAGCGTTTGGATAAAAAACTACTCACCTACTGGACGAGAAGGTACTCTCATAACCAGACCACACCAGCCGTGGTAACACGTGCCCACCTGGTTTGCCTGACCAATCGCCAGGCTGGCTCTGGCGGAGATATGTTGCCCATGGAATTCAAGATGAAAAAGATGGGACCAGTTATCGGAACCCGTTCCTGGGGAGGGCTCGTTGGAGTTTCGATGTGGATTAACATGATTGATGGTGGTGGACTTTCTGCGCCTGATTACCGTATTTATGATCCACAGGGAAAATGGATCGTCGAGAATGAAGGTGTTGAACCCGATGTCGTTATCGATTTGAATTCAGTCGAAATGGCTCGTGGTTATGATGCCCAGTTGATGAAAGGTATCGAAGTTCTGTTAAAAAAAATCAAGGAAGATCCCCGCCCCTGGCCAAAACATGAGGCGTTTCCGATTGATAGATAGATTGGGTGAATGGGTAAATGAGTGCATGTGCAAATGGGTTATTAATTCACAGCGTTACAAACCAGGTTTCTTCAAGAAGCCTGGTTTGTTTAAAGTTTTGTAGAAAAAACTACTTGATTTTGGTCACAACATTATGTATTTTTATACAGTAAATTGAGTAAACAGGATTAAAAAACTAAGATATCTTCTGAATCTATAAATATGGCAACAAAAAAATTCGGTTACAGCTTAGAAAAAATTGTAGACAGCGCAGATCAATTAAAACAGGTGCTGAAATCTGATTTGCGATTTGGAGATTTAGTGCTGATCACCACGCTAAATTCGGTCTACATGGTGCGCGTCCTTCAAGATAATCTCTATCTTGTTTCCGGCGGCTGGTTCGACAAGAACGGGCTATCTCCATTTAAAACGAGCATTGCCGGCTGCACCTGGGGGGGGAGTATCATTAAAATGGATATTGTAGCTGCCTGCGGTTTATGCGTGGAGTTTGGCAACCGGGTTGTCACCAGCCCGATACAAAAGGTATGTGTATTTCCCAATGGAGGTGAAAATTGAAATGTATAAAATTGACAGAAGAGCATTTTTAAAGCTGGCAGGATTAGCGCCTCTAAGCCTTGCTCCCCTGGTTAACATTCCTGAAACCACTTCTTCGCTTCCCTTTTCCAAATTTTCCGATCCCTGGCTTGAGATAGACCTCAACAATATCGACTGGAACTTAATGCAAATCAGGAAATTAGTTCATCCTCTCCCTGTTATGGCAGTGATCAAAGCCAATGCCTACGGTCATGGACTTGTGGAAATTGCTCAATTTCTTGAAAAGCAAAATATCCGATTCCTTGCTGTCGGTAAGGTTCATGAAGCCATACTAATTAGAAAAAGTGGAGTCAAAACTCCAATATTAAACTTTGGCACCTTCTCTTCTCATGATGCTGAACAGCTTGTTCAATTAAATATTTCACAATCTTTATATACGGACAATTATATTTCACTTGTCCATGCAGCCAGTAAATTGAATCGACCGGCAAAAGTTCACATAAAAATCGATACTGGATTGGGGCGTGTTGGAGTGCCTTATTACCAGGCAATTTCTTTCATAGAAAAAATTGCTGCGATGCCAAATCTGTTCATTGAAGGAATTTTCAC